>JAGQRC010000340.1 GCA_020425835.1 Planctomycetota bacterium
GGCCGCGGCCCTGTTCCTCTGGGTCGCCGACTCCGAACGGAGTGAGGCGTGGGGAGTCTGGAAGTGGTTCGGTGTCGGTGCAACTCTGGTCGCCGCGGCGATCGGGGCACGATACGCGGATCCCGCGGCGCGACCCGGCAGCTCGGCGCTCGTTCAGTCGCGCAGCTTCTTCGGAGTGCTGACCGTTTGGGAACGAGGGGTCGGCGACCCGAATCTCCACCGCCGAGTCCTGCAGCACGGTTCGACGCGACACGGCATGCAGTATCAGAGCCCGGAGTTGCGCGATCGGCCGACGACCTACTACGACGAGGAGAGCGGGCTCGGTCGTGCGATCCGCAACCTCGGGGACGCTCCGCGGCGCGTCGGTGTGATCGGGCTGGGTGTCGGAACGATCGCGTCGTACGGTCGCCGCGGCGACACGATCCGATTCTACGAGATCGACGCCGAGGTGGAGCGGATCGCGCGCCGACAGTTCGACTACCTGGATCGGAGCGCGGCCGAGGTCGAGGTCGTGATCGGCGACGGTCGGTTGTCGCTCGAGCGCGAGCCGGATCAGCGCTTCGACTTGTTGGCGCTCGACGCGTTCTCGAGCGACGCGATTCCCGTCCACCTCCTGACTCGCGAGGCATTCGAGATCTACCTGCGCCACGTCGTGCCCGATGGCTGGATCGCCGTTCACGTCTCGAACCGGGTGATCGACCTCCGACCGGTGATCCGACGCGTCGCCGAGTCGCTCGACCTGGTCGCGGCGACGATCTTCCGTCGATCCGATGTCGAGCGTGGAGTCCTCGCCTCGACATGGGTCCTCGTTCGCCGCGCCACGAACCGCCGGGACGACTCCGAGATCCGCGCAGCGGCCGAGGCGAACGAGCCTCCCGCGAACACGACGCTGTGGACCGACGAGCGGGTCAACCTGCTCGAGATCTTGAAGTAGCCGCCGGAAGACGGCTCAGCGCGCGTCGACCGTCAGCTCGAAGCAACGGGCGATCACCGCACGCAGCTCGTCCTCGTCGATGTCGTCGATCGCCTCGGGGAGTTCCAACCGATGGGCGATGCGCCGGAGCTCGGGCTCGTCGAGGGATCGCAGGACGCGGTGACGATCGAAGCGCGCGTTCCGAGAGATCTCGGCGAGCAGGGCGTCGCGACCGGGCTCGACGGGCAGCTCGACATCGAGTTCGAGCGCGAGGCTGTTGAGGCGGGCGTCGGGCAACATGCGGATGAGCTCGAGGAGGGGACGCCGCTCCGACAGCCTCGGAAGCGTCCGTGGAATCACGATCGCGCCCTCGGCCGCCTCGCGGGCGCCGAGCGACGCGAATCCGCCGATCAGCGCGGCGGCCGCCCAGACGTAGAGATCCATGTCGGCGACGCCGAGCACCGTTCCGACCAACGTGCCGACCACGGTCGAGACACCGAAGACGAACGAGCCCGTCACATGATCGGGCTGCCGGAGTGCGATGTACGTGCCCGCGCCCAACCCGAACGGGATCAAGAGGAGCGCGCCGCCGAGCTTCTGGAAGGGCGACAGGGCGGCGACGATGAACAGCGCCGCGGCGGATCCGAATCCGTAACGGATCAGCAACGATCGTCGGTGCTCGCGGAAGTCCCGCTCTTGTCGGGCACGTCGTCGCTCACGACGTTGGACGGTGGAGCCGAGCTGATCGGGGCACGGTGACGCTTCGGTCGAGGCGGGCAGGTAGAGGCGTCGACGGATCCGCTTTCGGAGCTCGACGGCGTCCGCACCATCGGATGGGAGCTCGAGGCGACGACAGACATCCTTGAGTTCGTACGCTCCGCAGAACTCCAGCACGTCGTCATGGTCCAAGCCCTCGCGAGACTTCAGGACGGCGACGAGCTCCTCGCGTTCTCGGATGGGGGGGAGCTCGAGTGACTCGGCGAGCTCGCGGAGTCGGAGTGTCGTGAGCTCCTCGAGCACGAGTTCGAGGACATCTCCGGATGTCAGTTCCTCGATCGGCATGGCGGTCACAGGGTGGCCCGTTCCTGAGTGCGCACCCGACGGAGCCGATCGAGCGAACGCGAACTTCGTGAATCGTCCCCGAACGGCTGGCCGAGCTGAGTGGAATCTCGGACTATCCGAGACTATCGGGCTCCGGGGGATCCGACCACCGAGGGGTGGGGCCGCGGTGTCCGAGGCGCGGGTCGCGCCCGGAGTTCCGACCTGTCCGGTTCGAGAGCGAGGCGACGGCGATGGCTGCCGAGGATGACGAGAAGCGTGTGTTTCGGGAGTTCTGCGCGGACAACTTCGGTGGCGACCCCGACGCCGTCCATCTCTGGGAGTCGCCGCACGAGGGGCATCCGACCCTCGAGGTCTGGATCTGGCGGGATTCACCGAGCGACGGGGTGCTCACGGCGGTGACCTATGGTCTGTCGACCGCCGAGCACGAAGAGTGGTACTTCGCGCGACCGGAACTGATGGTGCGCCTCGAAACGGATGACATCGCGTGGGCGCTCGCCATCGCGCTCCTCGCGGATGAGACGCGAGGCGAGGTGGCGTTCGAGCACGGCACGGTGATCGGGTTGGATGAGCCGCTCGCATCGGACTCCACCATGACGGCCTTCGTGATCTACGGTCCACCGCTGGTCGAGGGCGAGGAGGCGACGTGCGACGTGGGTGACGACGAGCTTCCGATCCAGCTCACCGGCTGCTACCCGCTCTACGAGGGCGAGGTGCCGATCGTCGAAGCGGAATTCGACGCCTTCTGGTCGGCCGACGACTACGACATCTTTCGCGTCGATCGACCCGATCGCTCGAAGTCGCAGCGACCCGATCGCTCCAAGTGATCCGACCAGTCACTCGGGGGCACTGAACGAGGTCGTCTGCGAGTTTCGGCGGAATCCCGGAATCCGGTGAGCAGCTTCGTGCTTCTGGCGAAAGGCAGGTCGACGTTTCGAGAGGGCCCGTCGCGCGAAGCGGAGGTCTCTGCGTGTCCGAGTCCTGGAGCCGACGAGCTCTCGTGAGCGGATGGCTTGCGGTCTGTCTCTTGTTGCCCTCGTTCGGTGGTGGCCGGAGACACCACGGATGTCGTCTGCTCGGGTCTCTGGCCATTCCGAGTCGAAGGTCGACCTGCGGGAGGCTCCGGTTTCACTCGGGCGGCTTCCGGACGATGACCTCGCGCCGCCGTGGACCAACGAGCCGCCGTGGACCATCGAGCCGCATGATGTCGCGACTCCGCCGAAGAAGGAGGGGATCGCCGACCGACCGGGCCGAGTCCACGGCCGCGTCCATTTCTCGAACGACCCCGGGCGAACGGCGGCCGGTCTCACCGTGCTCCTCTACGATGATCACGGGGAGGAACTCCCGGTTCGGTCGACGGCGGTCAGTGATCCCGACGGCGAGTTCTCGTTCGATGGGCTCCCGCCAGGGAGATACGCCGTCGATCTCGATCTCGAGAACTCGCCGGGGGTCACCGGCTCGATGTTGCGCTCCTTCCGGCTCTCGGAAGGTGCGGGGTACGAGCTCACGATCGCCGTTCGGTCTGCGACCTTGGTCTCGGGGATCCTCACCCACTCCGACGGATCACCCGCCATGGGACGCGTGCTGATCCTCGACCTCGGCGGTCGAAACGAGGCGGAGCTTCGGACGGACGCCCAGGGGCGCTTCCAGGACACCGTCGTGCTCGGCCGAGAACGACCGACGATCTTCGTGGACCAGTTCGCGGGGCCTGTCGAACTCCGAACATTGGACCGCTCGGAGGGCACCACGAACCTCGACTTGGTTCTCCCTCCGGTGACCGATCTCGAGCTCACGGTCGTCGATCCCGACGGCGTGCCGCTCGCTGCCGCGTCGGTCCGGATCGAGAAGTCGCGCCCTGGAGGTGCTCACGAGACCAGACTGCGGAACGGCATCTTGACCGACCTGGACGGGATCTGCACGTTCGCCGGGCTGTTCTTCGGGACGTACGACGTCGAGGTCGACCGCTCCGGATACGTTTCGGTCATCGCTTCGATCGAGCTTCGCGAAGCGACGTCCGCGCTGGAGATCGAGTTGACGCCGATACCGGAAGCCGACGATCCCTCGCCGACTCTCCCCGGCCTTCGCTTCTGACCGAGCGCTCGGAACTCACGCACGCGCGCCGCGGGCCAGCGCGACCCAGGTGCGGACCCCGTGGGCCATCGCGTTGTCGTCGACTCGGAACCGAGGGTGGTGGCAGAAGTGGACGATGCCCTGCGACTCGTCGCGGTTGCCGAGGAAGATGAAGGCGCCGCGGACCTTTTCCTGGTAGTAGGCGAAGTCCTCGCCGCCGAGCGTTGGCGTCACGTCGCGAGTGACCGGCACGACGGTCGAGACTGCGGCTTCCACCTCGTCACACGCGTCGGCGTCGTTGAGGACGACCGGGTACCCGACGGTGTAGTCGATCGACGCTTCGACCTCGAACGCTCGTGCGGTGTGTTCGGCGATCGCTTCGAGGCGTGCGCGCATCAGGTCGGCGTCCTCCGCGTCGAAGCTCCGGATCGTTCCGCCCACGAAGGCGCTCTCGGGGATGACGTTGTCCGCGGTTCCCGTGTGGATCTGTGTGACGCTGACGACCCCGGCGCGCAGCGGATCGAGGTTGCGCGAGACGACGCTCTGGAGCGCCGCAACGAGGTGCGCCGCGGCCACCACCACATCACGATTGTGGTGCGGCGCGGCCGCGTGCCCCCCGACGCCCCGCAACGTGATCGCGAAGTTGTCGGGACGCGCCATGGTCGGACCGACGTGCAGACCGATCCGACCGGTGTCGAGGACCGGCCAGACGTGCATCCCGAAGACGCGGTCGACACCCTGCAGACAACCGTCCGCGATCATCGCTGGGGCGCCGCCGGGCAGCTGCTCCTCGTTCGGCTGGAACAGGAAGCGCACCGAGCACCGGAGTCGGTCCCGCGACTCGGAGAGGACGCGCGCGGCGCCGAGGAGCATCGCGGTGTGCGCGTCGTGACCGCAGAGGTGCGCCGCGCCGGGATTCCGACTCCGGTGGGGGAGGTCGTTG
>JAGQRC010000341.1 GCA_020425835.1 Planctomycetota bacterium
CCCGGACATCCGAGTGTCGACGGAGAACGGACGCCGGGCAAGCCGGAGTGATGGAGCCGTGTAGCATCGCGCGCACGGCGTCGGCCTTGGTCGCGCCGAACGCGCACAGGATGATCTGCCGTGCGTCGAGGATCGACGCCGGTCCCGCGGTGACGGCGCGTCGGGGGGGATCCAGCGGGGAGAAGCGCGCTCGGGCATCGTCGCGGGTCGACTCCGCCAGCTCCACGGTGTGGAAACCGAGCTCGAACGGCGTCCCCGGCTCGTTGAACGCGATGTGTCCGTTACGACCGAGCCCGAGGAGCTGGAGCGCGATGCCCTCGGGCGCGGCTTCGGCGAGTCGACTTTCGTGGCGCCGGATCGCCGACCCGTCTTCGACGCCCGGCACGGGAATGAAGGCGCCGCGCTCCTTCAGGCGTCGGAACTCCGGGCAGACCGAGAAGAGTTCGTGGACCATTCCACCGGGAGTCTCGGGGGTGCAGCCGACGTACTCGTCGAGATGCGTGGCGACGAACGTGGGGAGGGTTCCGTCGCGCAGCGCCGCATCCAGCGCCCCGAAGAAGGGTGCGAAGGTACTTCCCGTCGCGAACCCGATCAGCGGTCGCGGCTGCTCCGACGCGACGGCACCGACCGCTTCGAGTAGGAGCGGAACGGCGTGATCCGGGTGGTCGACGACCTGGACCTGGGGTGGCGTCGTTGTCATCGGCGCCCAGTTTGACGTCGGCCGTCCGGCGCGCAAGAGCGGCCGGACGCGCCCGGGATGTCCCCGCATCGGACTGCCGCACGAGGACCTCTCGATTCGGATCGGGCGAGACCTCAGAATCGGCATGGTGCCGCGGTCGCGGCCCGCGAGGAAAGAAACGATGTCCGAGCTCTGTTCCATCGAGTCGCACGGAGACGGTCCCCTCGTCGCCATCGCCCTCCACGACGGGCACGACGTCCGACCCGAGTTGAAGCCCTTGTACGCGCTGAGCGCCGAGGGACGACTTCGCGAGGAGGACCCGTTCACCGGCGAGTGGACTCGTGTGGCTCCGCACCGCGTCGTCGTCCATCGTTCGCGATTCGAGGTCGATCTGAACCGACCACCCGAGACCTGCGTCTATCGCGTTCCCGAGGACGCTTGGGGCTTGCGCGTCTGGCAGGATCCGTTGCCCGATGACACCGCGCAGCGTTCGCGTCGGCTCCACGTCGACTTCTATGCGACCATGCAGGACCTTCTCGGACGCATGGCCGAGCGTTGGGACCGCTTCGTCGTCTTCGACCTCCACAGCTACAACCACCGGCGGGGCGGACCGAAGGCGGAGCCGGCCGACCCGGAGCTCAACCCGGAGGTGAACCTCGGAACGGGGAGTCTCGACCGTGCGCGGTGGGGCTCGGTCGCGGACACCTTCCTCGGCGTCATGCGTCGGGTCGACGTGGGGGGACGCACCCTCGACGTTCGCGAGAACGTCAAGTTCCGAGGGGGCTACTTCAGTCAGTGGGTGCACCGGACGTTCCCCGAGTCGGCCTGCTGCTTGGCCATCGAGTTCAAGAAGTTCTTCATGGACGAATGGACCGCGGCGCCCGATCGATCGATCGTGGATGCGATCGGGAGCGCGCTCCAGGAGACCGCGTCCTCGGTCCTCACCACGTTGGGTGCGCAGCGGAAGGGCGAAGGCGCGTGACGTCGAACGAGCGTGCCCGCAGTTCCCGCCCGGCGGCCGCCGCCGATCGGTCGGCGACGCTCGATGTCGACGCGCTCGGTCGGGGGGAGCCGTGCCACGCCGACCTGCCCGGGAGCGGGGAGCTCCATCTCGACCGGCTCCTCCCCTTCGTCGTCGTCCTGCGACCGACCTCGAACACCCCCGAAGGCACCGATCGGCTCCTGCGCAGTGAAGCGGCGTACGCCATCGCCCCCGTCGCCTCGACCGGTCCGCGCTCGAAGTCCGGAGTGCGAGCGCTCGAGGAGCTCGCGACGTTGGCGCTCCGCGAGACGGGAGCCTTCCTGACGATCGAAGTCTGGACGGCAGCGGCCGACGCGCAGGACCAGATCGATGCCGCCGAGTCGGGACTCCCCCCGCAGGCTCGCTTCCGGATCCACTCGCGAGGCGGGGCGGCCGACGGCGCGACCCGAGTGCTCGTCGAGGCGCTCGAGAAGATCCGGCTCCAACAGCGATCCGCTCGAGTGGAGGTGTCCGAAGGCGCGCCGGAGCCGCCCGGTCTGCCCCCGCTCCTCTCCCGCGCCGCGCAGCGAACCGCCGCGCCGGCGATCGGTATCGAGGTGACGCCGATCTGGGTCGACGCGGAGCGTTCGTTCCCCGTGCTGCTCCGATCGCTGACGCGACGGTTCTCGCGCGCGATCAAACGCGCCTGCTTCGAGTTCACCCGCACCGAGTCGCGCCACCGGCCGCAGCACTTCCACTCGCTGGGGCAGCGCGCGGTCGTCCGGGGCGTCTTCGAGATCGATCGACAGCTCGCGGCCATCGACAGCTCGCTCGAGACCCTCCTGTGGATGACCCCGATGAACGCGACGCGCGCCTACGATCAGTTCCGTCGCGATCGTTACGACCAGGCGCCGCGCTTCCTCTACCGACCGCTTCCCGTCGACCCGGACCAGCTCTCGCGCCGGCTCTACAAGATCGACCTCGGGCGCATCGAGGACCCGACGCTCGCGCACGTCCTCACCCAGAAGCGGGATGAGCTGGCGCTGAGGATCGAACTCTCGAAGCACCGCTCGGGTCGTCGCGCGCTGCCGATCTCGATCGCGATCTACGACGCACCTTCCGATCCCCTGATCGAGACCGCGACGAAGGTGCTGTCCACGCTCCCGCCGCAGCGCCCGCCGAGCGGACGCTCCTTGGTGGGCGCGGAAGCGTTCGCGACCGAAGCACGCGAGTTGATCGAGGACTATCGCCGGGAGTACCCGCTCGTCAGCGAGGTGCACGTCCGCGACGATCTGGGAGCGACGCTGATGGTCTCGCGGGGGCACGTGCTGGTCGGGCAGGAGGCGGCCCTCCCGCGCCGCCGCGTCCGAGCGTTGCTGGCGCACGAGGTCGAGACCCACGTGTTGACGCACGCCAATGGCTCGGCCCAGCCGCTCGAGCTCCTGCGGTGCGGGACCGAAGGGTACGAAGCGCTGCAAGAGGGCTTGGCGGTGTTGTCCGAGCACCTCGTCGGTGGGCTCTCCGCGTCCCGCTTGCGTCTCCTCGCGGGTCGGGTCGTGGCCGCCGCCGGTGTCGTTCGCGGCGCCGAGTTCGTCGAGACGTTCCGCGAGTTGCGGTCGACCTGGGGATTCGCCCCGCCGATGGCCTATACCATCGCCATGCGGGTCCATCGCGGCGGCGGGTTCGTGAAGGACGCGGTCTACCTCCGCGGGCTCGTCGAAGTCCTCGCCTACCTGTCGCGCGGTCGACCGCTCGACCCGCTGTACATCGGGAAGATCTCCCTCGACGACGTGACTCTGGTGCAAGAGCTCGAGCGGCGCCGGATCCTGAGGCCGGTACCCCTGCGTCCCCGCTTCCTCGAGACCGAGACGGCACGGAAGCGACTCGAGGCGGTCGGCCGGGGGGTGGAGGTGGTCGACCTGGTCGACTGACCGCCGCGAATCCCTTTGTCGAGAGTCGGCGTTTGTTACGCTGTCGGATCCGAGTCGGCATTCGACGGGAAGCCCTCGACGCGCGCCCGGAGATCCCGAAGATCGCGGGAAGCGGGTCACCGAAGGCTGTCGATAACCTGTTGGGACTTCGCCGGGTTGCTCACTTCGGGCGGACGTCGTCTCGAGCTCCTCGGCTCCAGCTGCAAACTTCAAACGATGACACAGGTGAACGGAATGCGAATCGGGTTCCTCGTCAACGAGGTCACCACCGAGAAGGAGACGTACACGACAGTCCGCCTCGGAATGACCGCGACGGCTCGCGGTCACGAAGCGTGGTTCATGGGGTTGGCCGATCTCGCGTACGACCCGGACGGCTCCGTGCACGCCCGCGCCTGTCGCGTCTCACGTCGCCAGCAGTACAAGTCCGCGGCGGTCTACCTCGAGCACTTGCGCGGGCCGAAGGCGCATCGCGAGCGCGTGGAAGTGACCGGTCTCGACGCGCTCCTGCTGCGGTCCGACCCCGCGGGAGAGGGTGGCCGTCCCTGGGCCCCGCCGGCCGGCCTGTTGTTCGCTCAGCTCGCGGCGCAACACGGGGTGATCGTGCTCAACGATCCCTACGGTCTCGCTCGGGCTCAGAACAAGATGTACTTCCAGGGTTTCCCCGAGGAGGTCCGTCCTCGCACGTTGATCACCCGAGACAAGGAGGAGATCCGCGCCTTCGCGAGGGAGCAGGGCGACACGATCGTGCTCAAGCCCCTGCAGGGGTCCGGCGGGCAGGGTGTCTTCCTCGTCCGCCCGAGCGAGCTCGGCAACATCAACCAGATGGTCGAGGCGATCAGTCGCGACGGCTACATCATCGCGCAGGAGTACCTGCCCGCCGCCGCCGAGGGCGACATCCGTCTCTTCGTGATGAACGGGATGCCGCTGCGCGAGAAGGGGAAGTACGCCGCGTTCCGCCGGACGCGCGCGGCTGATGACATCCGCTCCAACGTCCACGCCGGAGGCACCGTCTGCGCCGCGAACATCGGGGACACCGAGTTGCGCATCGTCGAGATCGTCCGGCCCAAGCTGGTCGAGGACGGCATGTTCCTCGTCGGGCTCGACATCGTCGGGGACAAGCTGATGGAGATCAACGTCTTCAGCCCCGGCGGGCTCGGCAATGCTCAGAAGTTCGAGGGGCCCAACTTCGCAAGGACCGTCGTCGAGGCGATCGAGCGCAAGGTCGAGTACTCGGGCTACTACGGCCGCAACTTCAACAACACCGACATGGCGACGCTCTAGTTGGGATGAGAAGGCCAGTCTCCGACGGAGTCTTCACTTGGAGTGGAGCTCCAAAACCAAGACGGGCTCAGAGGCCCAAAGGAGACTGCCCTTCTCATCCCATCGAGTGTGCTGACACAGAAGTTCGTGGG
>JAGQRC010000342.1 GCA_020425835.1 Planctomycetota bacterium
CGTCGCGGTGGACGTTGACGGCGAAGACGCAGCTGTCGTCGTCGGGAGTCGCGGCGACCGCCACGACTCGATCGTCGCGTCCGGTCTCGGGCAACACCTCCCAGCGAGCCGTGATCAACCCGGGGTTCGTGCGCCGGATCCACCCGCCGGTCTCGCCGTCCGGGGCGCGGTACGCGGTCTCGCCGACGAACCAATACGCGCCGTCGGGAGTGACGAACCCGTCGTGGATCTGCGCGTCGTCGTTGCTCGTGCCGCCGTTCTCGAAGCGATACGCCATCTGGTCGAGCGTCGAGCCATCCGCGGCGAGTTGGGTCACCGTCGCATCGTTGAAGCCGGCTGCGTGGCCCACGATCGTGTAGCCGGTCCCGGGACCGAACGAGATGAAGTCTCCGGTCCGACTCTGCGCATAGGCGAAGCTCCGCTCCCACTCGAGGAAGAAGGTGTCGGTCACCTTGTGGACGAGTTTGCGGTAGCCGCTGAAGCCGTCCTCGATGTGGCCGGTCGCGATATATCCGCCATCGGGCGTCGGCCGGAGGAAGCGGTAGTGGATGAAGTCCGGCGTGTCGACGGTCGCCATGTCGTCCTCGTCGCCGTCCGCTTCGAGCCGGGCGAAAAAGCAGTGCTCGGGCCCGAAGGCGCCAGCGTCTCTCGTTCCGGTCGCGACGATCGATCCGCTGGGTCGCTCTTCGATGAAGGAGACCAGCGAGTGGACCACGACGCCGATCGGTCCAGGCTCGGCCTCGGGGCCGTCATAGCGCCACGACTCGGTGAGGTCGGCGGCGATCCTGACGACGACCGCACGATAGGGAGTGCCGACGACCTCGCGGCTGCCGCCTCCGACGACGAAGCCCCCGGACGCGCACTCGGCGATCGCGTCGCCTCGCCCGAGCCCGTACATCCGATCGAATGCCAACGTCCCATCGGACTCGAGACCGGCGACCCAGAGATCGAACTCGGTGCGGCCGGTCAACACGTAGCGGCCATCGTTCGTGCGGATGATCGCGTGCGCCTCGCGATACTCGGGACCGGCGAACGTGTGCTGCCAGATGATCTCGCCGTCCGAGTCGAGCTCGGTCACCACGACGTCTCCGTCGTCGAGCCCCGCGCCGGCGGGAATCAGCCGGTTCCCGACGACGACCGCGCCGCCGGTGTCCGTCGGTGTGATCCCGGTGATCCGCGCGAGGTCGAAGCGCGTCGCTGCGATGGTGCGCGCCCAGACGCGATCGCCCTGCTCGGTGGTCTTGATCGCCCAGACGTTGGTGCTGTCGTCCGTGAAGGACGTGGTCGATCCCATCACGAAGAAGTCGCTCGACGATGACTGGGTCATCGCGCTCGCGACCTCGTCGCCGTCTCCGCCGAAGGTCTTGGAGAACGCAGTGAAGCCGCCGTTGGCGATCGATCCGGGGCTCCCGCCACCCCCGGTGCGACTCCCACAGCCGGGGAGCCCGAAGACGAGAAGCGTGAGGAAGGAGAGCTCGATGATGCCGCGGCGGCTTCTCGAACTCGGCAGAGCACGGCCGTTTCGCATGGTGTGTCCTCTCGGTTGATCCGGGGTGAACCCGGGGCCGAGGGACCTAGGCGCCATGCGAGGGCGGCCGGTCGAGAAGAACCGGCGCCCCGGCGACGGCCGGCGGCCGCCGCCGAGGGACCAAGCTCCTTAGTCCCCAGAAAAAGGGGGCTTAGTACGTGTCTGTCACGGACAGGGGGGGAACGATGCGCAACCGAGCGCGTCGGGGGTCGGATCCGAGCCGCAGCCCGGCCATGGCGCGGGGGGCGGTGGCGCGCCGGCGGTGAAGAGCCCGGCCAGCCCGTAGATCGCGTCCGAGATGTCGAACGTCCCATCGTCGTTGACGTCCGCGGCGCTGAGACAGTTCGGCAGCGGCGACCCCGCCGTGAACAGCGAGGCGAGGATGAACACGGAGTCGGCGACGTCCCAACCGCCGTCGACATTGGCGTCGCCGCGCCGGAACGAGACGGCGCCGACCATGGGGATCCGGGCTTCGATCTCGATGGTGTCCGGCGTGCCGGGCCGGAACAGTCCGACGGTTGCCGTCCCGACGATCGGCTCGACGCCACACGTGAAGCCGAAGCTGTAAGCGGTCGACCATCGCAGCGCGTTCGCGTTGGCGTCCGTCGTGAACGGATCGGTCTCCCACTGGGCGGTCGCACCGATCGCGGCGAAGGTCCAGTCGCTCCCCGAGTAGATCTCGCCGGAGTGGTAGGCGACGTCATGGAACGTGGCGTCGGTGATCGCCGCGGGGATCGGGACCGTGAACGATCGAGCGGAGCGATGCGACGACTCGTTGAAGAGGGTGTAGTCGTAGCGCCATGTTCCGGGACCGATCTCCTCGACCCGCGACGCGAGCCAGAAGCGACCTTCTCCGGGAACGAGAGCGTCCTCGAGCATCACCGTGGGGTCGCTCTCCACCCACGCGGCGAGCGCAGGCTCGCCGACGTGCGTGTCTGCGACGATGATCAGCGCGCTCGGCGAGAGCACATCGAGCTCACGCCACGAGACGTTGTTCGTCAGCACCCCGAACTGCTGGTCGTCGAGCGACGCGACCTGGATCTCCGCGAAGTACCGCGCGGTCGGGTGGAGCGCCGGGTCGATGTCCGTCGTCGCGACTTGAAGGCGCCCCAAGAGCGGAGAGCTCCCGCTCGGGGACAGGGTCGGCGGATAGACGTAGGACGAGGTCGAGATGTCGACATCCGAACGAGGACCGAGCACGCCGACCGAACCGGCAACGGTCCCCGATGTCGGCGTTGCGCAACCCGCCCCGAGCTGCTCACAGGGCGTCGCCAGTCCGCACGACCCACAACCCGCCGTTCCCAGCGCGCAGAACTCGTGGCTCACCCAGCTCATCCCGATCTGCTCGAACCGGTCGTTCTCGAGCCGATAGAGATTCCGCACCATGATCGGATGCTCGGGGGTGTCGGCGATCCACTGCGCCGGGACGCCGCCGAGGTTGCAGGTCGTCACGCCCCAACCGTACGCCTCGATCCCCCCGGCGGAGCCGAAGTGGACCACACCGCTCGGAACGGCGACCTCGCTGATCGTCAGATCGGGACCGATCTGAGCGTGGAGAGCGGAAGCGGCGCTCGACACGAGAACGAGCACGGCAAGGACACGAGACATCGTCGACCCCCTCGTCGTTCGAAGACTCCCACCTCTTTGGAAGCGGGCATCGTATCGCCGCGAGCCCCCTCACGAAACGACCGACTCCGACACTCGCGGGTCGATCGTGGGGAGAACGATCCACGGACCTCACCGGGTGGGGCGCGAACCGCTGATGGAAGGGGACACCTCGAGCGCGCGTCCTCGGTGCGACGTCACGGGCAGATCCCCGGGTCGTCGCACGTCGTGGCGTCGGGCGTCGGGTCCGGCCCGCAACCCGGGAACGGAGGCGGAGGCGTCGTGCCACCGGCCGTGAAGAGGAAGCTCAGCGCTGTGATCACGTCGGCGATGTCCACGACGCCGTCATCGTTCGCGTCGCAGGCGTCCGCGCACGGCAGTGGATCACCCGTGACGAACAAGGACGACACGGCGAACACCGGATCGGACACCTGCACGTCCCCGTCGGCGTTGCAGTCGAGCCGCTGGAAGTCCGGACCGATGGGTGTCGAAGGGGTGAACTCGATGACGAGCTCGGGAGGACTGAACGAGTCCTCCCGCGACGCCCACTTCACCGACGTCTGCGACGACGACTCGTTCTGGTGGCGGACCATCAGCCCGAAGTTGCTCGAAGGATCATCGAGCCACTGTTGCGTCAGCGCGATGAACGACGCCGTTGCTCCCCACGTCCTCGTCACGAACACCACGCCGGTCACCGTCGTCGACGACAGCACCGCCGGATCGAAGTCGCCGCCCGGATTGGTCCATGCGGTCGCGCTGTCGGGGTAGAAGCCCAGGGTCCAGGTGGCATCCCCCGGCGTCGCCGGCGCGCCGGACCCACCGCCCGCACTCGAGGTGCCCTCCCCCCAGTCCGCGAGCACGCGATGGATCTGCACGGTGGTCGGAACGAGTCCGGGCGCCGCGTCGAGTTGGAGGAGCCGCAGCTCCACGCTGTCGATGGTCGAGCCCGCCGGAATCTCGGCGGCGACATCGAACGCGAACAGCGATCGCCGCAAACGGTTCCCGCCGGAGAATCCGGTGCGCCCCGTGAAGAGCCACACCCCTGCCCCTGCGCTCGTCTCGGCGCCCGTGAGCGGGTCGAACAGCGTGTTGTCCTTCGATGGGTGCAGGGTGATGGTGTCGGCGCGGATCGATGGGGTGAGGAGGACGAACAGGAGGGCGAGCGGCACTGCTCCGAGCCGGGTGAAGCGAGTGGACGAACCGACGCTGCGGCGGGGGGACTCGATCATGTAGACCTCTCCGAGTCGCGGGGAACCGAGAGAGACCAGCCTACCCGTCCGAGGGCTGCCTCAACAAGTCCGCGGACCGGTCGTCAGTCCTGCGCGGCGGGGTTCCAGGTGAGAACGACGGTGCGTCCGCCGGAGAAGAACTCCACCTCGTCCGCGATGAGGTTCATCATGTGGACGCCGCGTCCGTGTTCCATCCATGGGAACTCCGGATCCTCGGGATCGGGAATCCGATCGGGCGAGAAGCCCGCGCCTTCGTCGGTCACCTGCAGACCCCAGATCTCGCCATCTCGGAAAAGTCGCGCGCGGACCTTTCGCTCACGATCGCACTCGTTGCCGTGGACGATCGCGTTCGTGAAGACCTCCTCGAAGCAGGTCTCCACCTTCTCGCGATTGTCCTCGTCGATGAGACCGCGCTCGATCAGCTCGCTCGACAGACCGACGATCAGCGGTGTCTTCACTCCGAGGTCACTGGCGACCGTCTTCTCGACCAGCGTCTCCCCGCGAGGCGAGACAGCTTCATCGTGGAACTTCGTCATCGGGTCCTCGCAGGTGTTCGGCTGAGACTGGCGGCGTCATCCCGGGATCGCGGCAGGAACTGAATGCCAGCGACCTTGAACGC
>JAGQRC010000343.1 GCA_020425835.1 Planctomycetota bacterium
ATCCTCGATGAGGTCGAGGGGGAGCGGCTGCCCGAAGAGCGTGAGCTCGCATCCGATCTCGACCGGCGCTGTTTCGCCGACGACCGCCGCCTCGAGGTCACAGGCGATCGAGACGTCGAGCTCGTAGCTCTCGGAACGATGCTCGAACGTCCCGGTTCGCGCGATGGACCGACCGTCCGCGGCGTAGGCACGCGTGAGCACGAACGACCGCTCGCCGGGGTCGGTCGTGTACGGAACGACGATCCGTCCCTCATCGTCGGCCGCGAATCGATGGGGACCGAACTCGAGCGCCGCATCGACGATCCGGCGCCCGTCTTCGTCGAAGACCTCGAACACGTGTCCGGCGGGCCCCGGCTCCTCTCGATACTCCAGGCGACCTTTGCGCACGAGGGCGCGACACGCCTGGCCCTTGCCGATCAGCTCCACCAGGTAGTCGCCCGGCGGGCCGAGCTCCGGCAACTCGATCTCGTGCCGGACGCGTCGCCAAGAGGGGGCGGCGGTGTCGATGGTGCGTTCGTGGTGCGGGAGCAATCCGTCGAGCGAGATCGATGCGTCGAAGGTCGTGCAGCCGCTTCGATACAGTGCGGCGGCGTCGAGCTCGAAGATACGAACGGTGAGCCGAGGGATGTTCTTGAGATCGACGATGACCGAGACCGGCTCGCGGGCGGCGAAGCTGCGTATCTGGGACGACGCGAACTCGAGATCGGTCCGCTCGAGTAGTCGCTCGAACTGGTCACGAGAAACGCAGAGGCGCGCCCACTCGGATGGATCTCCGTCGCTCGTCGTGATCTTCGCTTCGCCGAGAAGTTGTCGAAGGGTGCTCGTCTCGACGAACGGAGCGAAGGGGGCGAAGTCCTAGCGATCGGCGAGGAGGTGGAGGAGGAGTGTGCGGACCAGCGGCCAATCCCCCGACACGCACTCGAGACCGCCCGACCATTCCTGGCGCACCGGGTAGAGAATCGTCGTCCCCGTCCGAAACGCCTCTTCTCTTCGAGTCTTGGGCTGCGTCTCTCGGACGATCGGAAGTGCGAGGTACTCGAGGAAGGTCTCGAGGTCGACCGCTTCGGATCGCCAGTCCAACCGGAGCCGGTGGTAGAGCGCATGAGCGAGGAGCTCACGGTGCGACGGAGGTAGGCGCCGGCCGAGCGCGGCGAGTCGCTCCACCAGCTCTCGGTCCCGTTCGGAGTCGGAGCCGACGCGATCGATGTCGTTCGAGGGCTGCAGTCGGGCGACCCAGCTCGCGACGAACGCCGAATCGGCGAAGAGCGCCGGGCGACGTCGGCCGCACTCCTCGAGCTGAGCGAGCGTGAGGGCGCGATGCGCCTTCAGGTCACCGAAGGTCGCGTGGCGGCGTCGCTCGAGATCTCGGAGGATCCGCGACACGAGATCGGGGAAGTCGGGGCGGTCGATCGAATCGAGGAGGTGACGCTCTTCGATCTCGTCGAGCTGCCGGTCGGCGATACGCCACAGCCCCGACGAGGTGAACCCCTCCAAGTCCTGCTTGCGTTCCGCGTGCTGCAGCCAGGCGGCATCGCTGGTCTCGCTCGGCGACAGGACCGTCGGTCGCTCGGTGGGAGGTGCTTCCTCGGTCCAGGGCCGATCCGCGATGTCCACATGACGGCGCAGGTACTCGAACGTCGCGGCTGGGTTCTCGGAGTACCTCGAGAGCGCCTGTCGCAACACCAAGCGGTGGTACCGTTCATCGGCCGGGTGATTCTCCGCCCACTCTCCGAGCAGCGCCTGCGCCCGATCGAGCTCACCGCGTTGCTGAGCGAGAAGGACGGCGAAGTAGTCGTGCTCCACCGATCCGGGAGTCATCGCTCCGAGCGCCGCGGCTCGATCATCGGCGAGCGCGAAGGACTCGGTCTCCGAGTAGGGCTGAGCCGTGAGCTGCGGTGGGATCAGGATTCCGAACAGGGAGAAGACGGTCGCCAGGATCCTCGGTCGTCGGATCGCTTCGGTGAGCATACCCGCGCTCCTTTCGCCTTCCGCACAGTTACGTGATCCCGTCGTCCGGCGTTGGGATGCGGAAACGCGGTTCGCGACCCCCGAACCCATCGTGTGACCGATGAGGGACACCGGGACGGTCAACCGCCGATGATCGGGAAGGGTTCCGCCTCGATCGGCGGAGGGCCGCCGAAGCCGTCGGCGCGCATCCGATCGAGCGCTGCCCGGATCGCGGCGTCATCGGTGCCGCGCTCGCAGCGGAGGACCAGGGGCGGGTTGTCATCTCGGTCTCGGTCGATCAGCGGTGCCACCGCGAGTGGCAGCAGCAGAGTGCCTTGTCCCGGCAACAGGCCGTCGCGCAGCCCGATCGCGTCGGTCGCGGTGACCCCTGCGAGGTGGGACTCGAGTCGAGCCTTGGTCACTCGGGTCTCGATACACCCGAGTTGCTCGAGGCGATCCGCGTTGCCGATGTCGTACCACGCGGTCAGCGGCGCCCCGCGAAACTCGTCGAAGCAGCGTTCGAGTTCCTCCACCCGCCCGAGTCCTCGTGGGGTGCGGGGATTCTCCAGGGCGATCGAAACCCCTCGACCATCGGCGGCCGAGAGAACTGGATCGAGCGACGACTGCAGCGTGTCGAGCGCTCGCGGGGCGACTTCCGCGCGTCGCTTCTCGAACAGTCGCGCTTCGTGCTCGGAAGCCGCATCGACCCACCGTCCGCCGTGGCGCCAACGTCCCGCCTCGAAGGCGTCGTGCCACCGCGCCGAGTCGTGCTCGATGGGAATCGTGCCGCAGGAGACGACCAGCGTCGGACACTCGAGCTCCTCGGCCCATCCGAGATGCTGGCGTGTCATCTCGACGGCGGCACGCCGCTCATCGGGGTCGAGGCTCGACAGCGACGGTGAACGGTGCGGGCGTCGCGGTTGGGGGAGCAGACTCTCGGGCGCGCGGAGAATGCCCGACGCGAGCCGAACGATCGCGGCTCCGGAGCTCCGTCGCGCGGTCGACCACGCCCGGAGCTCCTCTGCCGTCTGGGGATGATCGATCGCGATCGCGGCGAGATCGAAGTCGAGGAGTCGACGAATTCGGTCATCGGCGCCGGTCGGGTCGGGGGTGAGGAAGCGACTGGACAACGCGAGGAGAGATGGCATCGGAGGGTCCTTCACGAGGGTCCCCGGATTGTCTCCGAGTCCGTGGTCGGGAGCCATGGCGAAACCGATGGCCATCGATCGTGGCGTCTTGCCGTGTTCGTCGTCGTCGGTTTCGCTCACACTGCGCCGGCTGAATCTCGAGAGGAGAACGCATGCCTCGTTGCCGTCTCGCCATCGTGGTCCTGATCGCCCTCGGTTCCGGCGGTTGTCGATCGGCCCTCGTCGAACCGGACATCGCGCGACTCTACGATCGCTCGGCGCAGGAGCACGACGACGCCCGCAACCCGGTCATCGTGATCCCCGGCATCCTGGGTTCGCGTCTGGTGGCGGGGGATCGCGTCGTCTGGGGAGCCTTCGGGGGCGGCGCGGTCGATCCGCAGGAGCCCGACGACGCGCGGTTGATGGCGCTTCCGTTGATCCGTGACGAAGGGGAGCGCCTCCAGGACCTCGGCGATGAGGTCGTATCGCGCGGCGCGCTCGACCGCATCGATGTCCACCTCTTCGGCCTCCAGATCCAGCAGCGCGCCTACCTCTACATCCTCGCGACCCTCGGGGCCGGGATGTACCGCGACGAGCTGCTCGGGAAGGCGGGGGCGATCGACTACGGGAACGACCACTACACCTGTTTCCAGTTCGACTACGATTGGCGACGGGACCTCGCGCACAATGCTCGACGCCTCGATCGCTTCATCGCCCGTGCGCGCGAGCAGGTCCGCAAACATCGACCGAGCGGCGAGATCCGTTTCGACATCGTCGCGCACTCCATGGGAGGCCTGCTCAGCCGCTACTATCTCCGGTACGGCACGCAGGATCTCCCCGACGATGGCGCGCTGCCCGCGCTGACCTGGGACGGCGCGGAGAACGTCGATCGGCTGATCCTGGTCGGAACGCCGAACGCGGGATCGGCCGAGGCGATCCTCCAACTGGTCAACGGCTACGCTCCCGCTCTCTTCCTCCCGTTCTACGACCCCGTGATCCTCGGGACCTTCCCGTCGATCTTCCAACTGCTGCCGCGGGATCGACACGGCCCGTTGGTCGTCGACGGTCAGCGGGTGGATCGGCTCTACGATCCCGAGTTCTGGATCGAGCAGGACTGGGGTCTGGCGAACCCGGAGTACGACGACACGCTGGCCGTCCTCCTGCCCGACGTCGAGGACGCCACGGAGCGACGACGGATCGCGCTGCTCCATCTTCGCAAGTCGCTCGAGCGCGCCGCGCACTTCCACCGGGCGCTCGATGCACCGGCCAACGCGCCGACCGGTCTGGAGATCCACCTGTTCGCGGGGGACGCGATCGACACGGTGGCGGTGGTCGCTCCCGACGGCGACGGTGGCGCGGAGGTCGTCGACCGCGCTCCCGGCGACGGGACCGTGCTGCGGACCAGCGCGCTGCTCGACGAACGAGTGGGCGCTGCCGATTGGACGCGGCAGCTGCGGACGCCGATCGACTTCACCGCGGTCCACCTCCTGTTCACCGACCACCTCCAACTGACCGCCGACCCCGGGTTCTCCGACAACGTGCTCTACCTGCTCCTGGAGGATCCGCGCCGACGGCCGGTCGAACCGTGAGGGGGTCGCGCACTCGATGGACGACGGCACGCGACGTCGCCATCGCGAACCGTGGGGTCTCGATCTCCTCGCCGCAGGTGATTAGAGTGGGCCGACTCCGACGATCGCGTCTCGGAGTCGACGCGGGGGTCGGATCGGGGGAGAGAGGTTTCGATGGAGTCACTTCGAACGGAGCTCGCGGCGTACGTCGAGCGGGTGCGGACGCTGCTGGGACGGCTCGACCTCGACGCGATCGAGGAGACGGTGGCGCTGCTCCACGCGGCCTACGTCGAGGATCGACAGGTCCTGGTGATCGGCAACGGGGGAAGCGCGTGCA
>JAGQRC010000344.1 GCA_020425835.1 Planctomycetota bacterium
GCTCCAGCTCCTCCGCGAGCTGATGGATCTCGCGGCCCAGGGCGCGAGCGGGGGAGCGGGAAGCTCCGGGAGCGCGCGGTCGAAGCGGCTCGCGTTCGGACGACGGTTGATCGGGCTGGGCGAACTGGTGCCGCCGGATGTCTACCTCGACCTCGGGGGCGCGTTCCTCGAAGCGGGCGAGGTCACCAGCGCGGCCAAGACTTTCGCGATGGCGAGCGAGGTTCCGGACTACGGCGCCTTCCAGCTCAAGGTCGCGTCGGCGTTCGAGCGGGCGCGATACCTCGAGGAGTCGTTGCGCGTCTACGAGCGCTTGCTCGTCAGCCAGTCGAGCGACGTCGGGTTGATGACCAAGGTCGGGGAGCTCCACGAGCAACTCGGCCGGGACGATCGAGCGACGGAGCTCTACCACCGCGCGCTCGAGCTGTTGCTGTCGCGTCGTCCGTTCTCGACCGTTCAGGAGGAGAAGCCCGAGGACGACAGTCCCTACGCGTTCTACTTCGCGCGCAACACCAACGACTTCGACCAGTACTACGAGCGGCTGTTGACCGGCTACCTCTGCACGACGACGTGGGAGGACGCCGGGTCGGTCGGCGTGGCGGCGCAGCTCGAGGCGCAGCGGGAACGGGTCGCGGCCGACCTCGCTCGCCTCCGCGCGCAGCTCGAGCAGAACGACGATCCGGAGTTCGAGGCGAAGATCGGCCTCTACCCGCGCATTCAGGCGCGGGCCGACTTCCACCGTCGCGTTGCCCTGGTGTTCGGTCGACCCGAGGTCGCGAAGTCGCTCGACCTGCAGTTGCTCGGCGCGTTCCCGAAGGACGACGACCTGCTCGAGGATCTGGTCCGACAGCGACTGGAGTGGGGCATGGTCGCGGCGGCGCGCGCACTGATCGACGAGGCCGATCGGAGCGAGTCGGACAAGCGCGAAGTGCGGTTCCTCGTCGGCGCGTTCGACGCCGACAGTGTGCCCGGCGTCCTGCCGGCCAAGGAGGCGCTCCAACTGTTCCTGACACCGTTGATCCAGGGCGAGCGCGGCGCGGTTCGGACACTGCTCCAGAGGGTCGACTTCTCGTCGATGGCGATCGAGGAGCTCGAAGTGGTGCCGGTGCTGTTCTCCGCATCGACCTACCTCGATGATCCGGACGCCTCGCTCATGATGGCGCGTTACTGGATGCGACTGATCGCCAAGCATCGGAAGTCCTACCAACTCCAGTCGGAGCTGCGTCAGGTGCTGGACCGGACCGAGGGGCTGCTCGACGTCGATCAGCAGAAGAGCCTGATCGACTACCTCGTCTCGTTGACGCTCGAGAACGAGGAGAAGGGTGGGGAGCTGATCCCCCTCTTCCCCGATCTCCAGAAGCGTTCCGAGGCGCCGCTCCTCGAGCCCGACAAGGTCGTGGAGTTCATCGAGAAGTACGTCGAGAGATCGAGCTACGGCGTCGGGCCGCTGTTCGCGCTCGTGCCGGTGGAGGATCGGGTCGGCGTGCTCCGACGGATCTGGCCGAAGGTTCAGCCGACGCGACGGGCCAACTTCATCATCGATCTGGCGACCGCCTTCGAGGAGAGGATCGGCGATGATCTCCGGGACTTCCTGGTCGGAAGCTTCGGGGAGGCGTACGACGATCTCGATCACAAGGACTACTTCGGCTACTCGATCGCCTCGGCGCTCGACGCCAAGGGCGAGAACCAAGAGGTGTTCCTCGACATCGCTCGGCAGGTTCTCGAGGTGACCGAGGACGACGTGCAGACCCGCGCGTCCTACGCGATTGCGCTCCTCGGTCGTGGCGCGGCCGAGGAGGGTGCGACCCGAGAGGGCACGATGGCGGAAGCGGTCGCCCAGCTCGATCGCGCGTACCGCGACGGCATCGCGGGGAAGAAGGACGATTGGCGGGCTCGCCAGGCGCTCGACCGGCTCTACGACTCGTTCCTCCCCGAGTACCTCGACGCGTTCCTCGCGGTGCTGGACGAGCTCGAGAAGCAGGACGGCGAGAGCCCCGAGCTCACCGGTCGGCGTATCGATCTGATGGAGAAGACGGGGGATCGCGAGCGAGTTCTGGCCGAACTCCGACGAGCGGTCGAGAAGCACCCGAAGGACGTCGGCCTGCGCGATCGCTTGCAGTCTCAGCTGCGCTCGCTCGGGTTCCGGAGCGAGGCGCTCGCTCTGCTCGAGGAGATCGTCGCTCTCGAGCCGAAGAACAAGATCTATCGACGACGACTCGTCGCGCTCTGGAGCAGTCTGGGCCACTACGCTCGCGCCCTCGCCGTGAAGACCGAGGGCGAGGCGGTGGACGCCCAGGAGAAGGAGTCCGAGGACGAGGTCGAGTCGAAGGATCCCATCGCGCGCCCGAACATCGTGTTGGTCAAGAAGGCGATCGAGGCGGGGGACTTCGATGAGGCGCGCTTGGTCTTTCGTCGATTCTGGCGCGCGTTCCGTGTCGACGACGGATCGTCGCGGATCTTCTTCCCGCGGATGCGCCTGGAGATCTCCTGGCCGCAGGAGCGAGCGAAG
Source organism: Planctomycetota bacterium (assembly GCA_020425835.1). The sequence goes on from JAGQRC010000344.1 coordinate 2,507, forward strand.
AGCGACGAGCCGTATCGCGGAGGGTTGACGACGTTCGAGGAGGAGCCGGCCGAGGAGCTGGAACGGCAGAGCGCGTACGTCGCGTTGGCCGACTACGACTTCGGCCTCGATGAGATCGAGCGGAGGTTGCGCACGTTGCCACCGCTCTCGCTCGAGCAGGCGGGTCCGTTGTACGAGGGGCTGACGCATGGGCTCGAACGCGACCCCGGCGCGGGGGCGGCGATCACTTCGTTGTTGGAACGGTTGTCGGAGGGACGAGCGAGCAAGGTCGACTATGTCCTGTTGCTGTCCTTGTTCGAGAAGGACCCGACCCGCGTCGGTGCGGAGGGTCGTTCGCTCCTGACCGACCTGGCGCGCACGATCCACCCACTCGCGGGGGAACAGCTGCGACGCCTGGCGAGACTCTACGCACGGATGGGCGCGGAGACAGAAGCGGCGAACCTGTACCGCTGGTGCGGATCCCTCGCCTCTTGGGAGTACTACTTCGCCATCGACGATCGCTTCCCGCCGATCCCGGCGAACGAGCTGCTCGACGAGGTCGTCGAGACGCTATCGGGTGACTTGCGGGTTCGCGTGATCGATGAGCTGTTGCGACTCGGGGAGCCGGCCGCGGACTCCTATGCGCGGGACGCGTTCGAGTCGCGCGTGCTGGAGACCTGGGAGAAGATCCTCGGCCCGGTCGCCGCTCTCGCGAAGTGTCGAGAGATCTGCGACGGAGCGACGGATCTGAGCGGCCAGGTGAAGCGGAACTCGGCGCGCATCGCGGCACGGATGTATGCGAGGGCGGCGGAGACGGAGCGTGCACTCGACTGCCTCGAGGTCGCCTTCTGTCCCGACGTCCGATCTCAGAATCCGCGGTACGCGTACTACGGCCGCGGCTGGTGGGCACCGTCCCACGACGACATTCGGAAGCTCTTCCCGTCGAGCGGGGAGGGGTTCTCCGATCGCGAGGCTTGGCTCGACTCGGCGGCGGATCGACTCGGCCAATGGGTGCGCGAGGATCGCGTCGACGGACGACGCTTCCTCGACGCGCTCAGCGTGCTCGCGGTGCGATTGCACGACGCGGGGCACTCGGAGCGCGCGCGGGCCTTGCTGGAGACGATTCGTGGGATCGCCGGGGACTTCGCGGCGGATCAGCTGTGGGTGATCGACGTGGCCCGTGCGATGGGTGAGGAGACCGAAGCGCGCTCGATCGAGCGACGGCTTCTCGAAGAGCGTCGCTTGAACTACGCCAGGACGCCGGAGGTCCTCGAGAGGATCGCCGAGGAAGAAGGAGTGGAGGTCGCCCTGCGGTTGGCGGAGTCGTTCGCCGAGCTCACGCGCAACGAAGCGATCGTCGACGAGATCATCGCGCTCGCCGAGCGCCGAGGCGACACCGACCGCGTCGCCCAGTGGCGTCACGCCAAAGAGGAATCCGAGCTCGCCCGCACCACCCTCGAATCCCCCGATGAGTGACAGTCACTCACCAACCTCCCCTGGGGGATCGACTTCGCGCAATCGGTTGCGATCGTCCTCCCGAGGTGGAACACTCGGCCCACCTGCCTGACGCAGACGCGCCTCGGTTTGGAGCCCGAGTGCACCGCGTCCCCTCTTCCAAGCTTCCCCGTCTACGTCGGATCGAGCCCGGCTCGACCTACCTGATCACCAAGAAGACCAACGACGATCGCTTCGTTCTCCGACCCAGCGAGGAGCTCTGCCAGGTCCTCCTGTACGTGCTGGTCGACAAGGCATGCCGCCATGGAATCCTCCTCCATGGCTTCTGCTTCATGAGCAACCACTTCCATTTGGTTCTCACCGACCCCAAGGGTCGACTCCCTGCGTTCATGGGAGAGTTCCTCACCGACACGTCGAAGGCGATCCAGGTCCTCCTCGGCGACGATCGCCGCGTGTGGAGCCCGAGGAGGTACGACAGCGTCAAGCTCCTCGACCTCGACGCCACGGAGCGAAAGATCGCCTACACGATTCTGAACCCACTCCAGGCGGGGTTGACGGAGCCTCGAGATTGGCCCGGGCTCACCAGCGCCCGCTGGCGGTTTGGCGAGACCATCGTCGCGACTCGACCCGAAGGGTACTTCTCGAGGCGCTACCGTCCCGCCCGCGTTTCGATCGAACTCATCGCGCCGGCGAGCGCGTCCGGCGAAGTAGAGATCGAGGAGTCTTGCCGAAGGATCGCGGCCATCGTCGACGGTGCGGTGGAGGAAGCGAAGTGCGAGCGGAAACGAGCCGGAGAGAAGCTCTCTGGGGCTCGTCGAGTTCGAGACACGTCCAGAGAGACGCGATGCCCCGCGTCGAAGGGAACGTTCAACCCTCGCTTCGCATCATTGGATCCTGCGCTTCGAGCCGCGGCGGTCGCGGACGACCGACAGTTCCGACAGGAGCACGAGGAAGCGAAGCGGAGATACATCGCGGGGAAGCCCCGGGCCGTCTTTCCGCCGGGGACGTACGGCTATCGGCAGC
>JAGQRC010000345.1 GCA_020425835.1 Planctomycetota bacterium
CGCGCAGGTCGATAGGGATCCCGTCGGCGCTCGGCCAGTAGAGGGGGGCGGTGTCGCCACTCGGCAACTCGATCCAGCCGACGATCTCTCCGTGCTCGTTGATCGAGACCGCGTGTTGCGAGCAGCCGTCGCAACCGATCGGAGACTTCAGAACGGTGAGCGAGGTTCCGTCCGAGACGAAGCCGCGCGTCGTGCCGTCGAGCAGGTCCACCGTGCCGACGATGAGTCCGTGATCGTTGACGTCCGTCGCGACGCCGGGACCGAGATCGATCAGCCCGTAGCTCCCGGGCTCGCCGGTCCACAGCACCGCGCGGCTCTGGCCGGTGAGGTCGACCGAGCTCCCCGCGATCCAGCCGAACCCGTTCACCGCGTTGGCGGAGCCGCCGGTCGACGACAGCGTCGGCAGCGCGTACGGCACCGGCTCCCACGCGCCGGGACCGCCGAAGAGTTGCCACACCGTCGGCAGGGTCGTGAAGCTCGACGGGTTGTCGCTGCTCCCACCGACGATCAGGGTCAATGCGTCGTCGAGGTCGTAGGCCTGACCGTTGTTCCCTCCGAGGGTCGGGAGCATGACGATCGGCTCATCCGCGGGGATGAACATCGGTGCGAAGCCGGTGCCGTTGAAGGCCATGCCGACCATCGAGTTGTTGCTCGACACCGAGAACGCGAAGCCGGGACCGCTCGTCGGGATGGTCTGTGTCGTCCCGCCGATCGACAGGGCGGGGGAAGGGATGCCGCCCGACTGCGTCTGGCCGGCGAGCTGACCGCATCGACCGAGTGCCGTGAAGTAGCCCTGGGCCAAGGTCGGCGCCGTGGGGGTGAACGTGTAGAACGCGAAGGGGAGGTAACCCCCGAGCCCGACCGGGGCCGTGGGGAAGACGCAGCCGGGAGCGACACAGTCGATGGTGCCTGACGGGGGTGTCTCGTTCGGCATGGGACCCGGCGGGATGTCCTCGGGGTCGATCGGTTGGATCTCGTCGAAGTCGATGGCGCCATCGCCATCGTTGTCGGTCCACTTCATGTCGAACTTGCCGTCGCCGTTGGTGTCACTCTTCCCGGAGTCCTGTTTCGTGTCATCGTTGGGGTTGTCCTGGCGGGTGTCCCAGTCGCCATCGTCATCGTCGTCGACCCAACGCGTCTCGAAGTTCCCGTCCTCGTCGAGATCGATCTCGCAGATGTCGACTTTGCCGTCGCTGTCGAGGTCCTGGTAGAAGTGATCGTCCTTGCCGTCGCCATCCGTGTCCTCGCCCCATTTCGTGGGCTGAGGCGCCTGCGCGTGAGCGAACGTCGCGACGAGAGCGAGGGCGAGGGCGATGGTGATCGTGCGAGGGACGGAGTGATCGAGGTTCCAGGGAGCGCGTCGCATGGTGTCATCCTCCGAAAGGTGGGGTTCGTTGACCCTCGTCGGGTCGCACCGGACAATGCGACGGAGCTCCGGGCCCCCTGACATTCCGGGGGGCGGAATCGGGGAGGGCGCGGCGCTCGAGACGCGGGAAGTGACCATCGAAACGTGGTTTCCGACGATCCGGCTCAGCCGGGAAAACCCGAGACACCACCCGACGCGGGAGCCACGCCTCGAGAGGTGACGCTGCTCCTCGAACGGGTCCACGAGGGGGACGGGGAGGCGGGGGAGCGGCTGCTCCACCTGATCTACGACGAGCTGCGTCGCCTGGCGCGGGCGCGGCTCGCACGCGAGTGGCGCGGTCGGAGCATCGTCGCGACGGAGCTGGTCCACGAGTGTTACCTGCGGCTCTTCGAGTCCGGATCGCAGTGGGAGAATCGCGCCCACTTCTTCGGCTCCGCGGCGGAGGCGATGCGACGCATCCTCGTCGAGCGTGCGCGGGCCGCGCGCCGGTTGAAGCGAGGGGGAGATCGAGATCGCGTGCCCCTGGCGGATGAGCAACTCGTGGAGCTCGCGCCCCCATCGCTCGGGTCGGAGCCCCCTGGCGATGACGAGTTCCTCGCGCTCGACACCGCGATCGGAGAGCTCGAGGCGCAGGACGAGCGTCTCGCTCGCGTCGTGAAGCTCCGCTACTTCGCCGGACTGACGGTCGCCGACACGGCGCGCGCGCTCGACTTGACGGAGCGCACCGTGCACCGCGACTGGGCGGCGGCGCGCGCTTGGCTCCATCGACGTCTCGCGGGAAGTGTCGGGCTCGAACCGTGACCCGCGACACTGGGGATGGGACGCACGGCGGGGGCACCGGGGGGAAGCGTGGCGCGCTCGAGATCTTCCGTCAGGCGCTCGACCTCGACGAGGCGGGGCGCGACGCGTTCATCGCGGAGGAATGCGGGGACGATGTCGCCCTCGAGCGCGAGGTTCGAGAGCTCCTCGGCGCCACCGATGCACCCGGACCGCTCGATCACCCGGTCACCCCTTGGTTGCCGTCGCCGAACGATCTGATCGGGACGACGATCGGTCCGTACCGCGTTCTCGAGCCGATTGGTCAGGGTGGGATGGGTGTCGTCTATCTCGCCGAGCAGCGGGAGCCGATCGAGCGTCGCGTCGCGTTGAAGCTGATCCCGCCGGGTCTGCAGACCGAAGAGGTGCGCGCGCGTTTCCGCAGTGAGCGTCGCGCGCTCGCGCTGATGAACCACCCCAACATCGCGCGCGTGTTCGATGCGGGGCACTCCGACGATGGCCAGCCGTTCTTCGCGATGGAGTACGTCGCCGGGCGGAGCATCGTCGCTCACGCCGAAACGGAGCGACTCTCGGTCCGAGAACGCATCGTGCTCTTCCGGCAGGTCCTCGACGCGCTCGAGCACGCGCATCAGAAGGGCATCATCCACCGGGACATCAAGCCGGGAAACCTGCTCGTCGGCGAGGTGGGCGGCCAGTCGCGGGTCAAGGTGATCGACTTCGGGGTCGCCAAGGCGATCGATCGCCCGCTGACCGCCGAGACCCTGCACACGTTGTCGGGTCGACTCGTCGGGACGCTCGAGTACATGAGCCCCGAGCAGTGCCGCGGAGACCGCGGTGAAGAGGACACGCGTTCCGACCTCTACTCCGCCGGGCTGGTCCTCTACGAGCTCCTCGTCGGCTCGACGCCGTTCGATCGAGAGCGGTTCCGGAGCTCGACGTTCGCCGAGATCCACGACCTGATCTGCGAGATCGACCCACCGCGGCCGAGCCAACGTGCACGCGCGATCGGCGACGACGTCGCCGATCGACGCGGCTCGACGCCGGAAGCGCTGTCGCGACGTCTGCGCGGCGATCTCGATGCCATCCTGATGAAGGCGCTCGAGAAGCCGCTGACGCGTCGCTACCGCAGTGCGAGCGACTTCCGCGATGACCTCGATCGGTTCCTCGCCGATCGTCCGGTGATCGCAGCCCCTCCGTCGCATCGCACGGCGATGCGGAAGTTCGTCCGCCGACACCGAGTCGCCGTGACCGCGTGCGCGGCGGTGTTCCTCGCGCTGGCGGTCGGACTGGTGCTGGCCGCTCTGGGGCTCTCCGAGGCGAACCGGGAGCGCGCCGCCGCGGAGCTCGCCGCACGGCGCGCGGAGCGAGAGACGCGCAAGGCGCGAACCGTGATGGCCTTCCTGGAGGAGTCGCTCACCTCGGCAGCGCCCGAAACGGCGCAGGGACGGGACGCGACGGTGCTCGAGGAGATGCTCGACACCGCAGCGCTGCGCGCGGGGAGCACGCTCGCGGAGTTCCCGGAGGGCGAGGTCAGTGTTCGGCTGACCGTGGCCCAGACCTATCTGAGTCTCGGACGCAACCGGGAGGCGGAGGAGCAGCTCGCCCTGGCTCGAGCGCGATTCGCCACCCTCGACGAACCTCCGTTGGAGATCGAGACCGCGCTCGAGTTCACCCGAGGCTTGGTCGATGCGAACTTCGGTCGGTATGACGACGCCGAGTCATCCTTGCGTCGGACCTTGACGTTGGCGGACCGCCTCGCCGAGGACGCGCCGCACCGTTCGCGGACGCGGGGACGCACCCGTCAGTCGCTCGCCTTCGTCCTCCTGCAGACGAATCGGCTCGCGGAGGCGGAGTCGATGGCGCGTCAGGCGCTCGCCGCCTTCGCTCCGGACGATCCCGAGCGCGTCGCCACCAACAACGAGCTCGCTCTCGTCCTCAAGTACCGTGAGAAGTACGACGAGGCGGAGGCGATCTATCGGTCCACGCTGGAGCAGGTGCGGGGACTGGGGGAAGACCATCCGACGGTGGCCCAGCTCGAGAGCAATCTCGGCATGCTGCTGATCTACACCGATCGCGCGGCAGAAGCGGAGCAACTGCTGGAGACCTGTCTCGAGCGACGCCGACGAACGCTCAGCGCGAACCACCCCAAGCTCGCCGAGAGCTACAACAACCTCGCGGTCGCGAAGGGTCAGCTCGGGAAGCCCCGCGAGGCGATCGAGCTCTATCGCGAGGCGCGCCGGATCCTGGAGTCGAGCGTCGGCTCCCAGCACCCGCACCTCGCGACGCTGGCGTTCAATCTCGCGGAGCTGCACGAGGAGGCGAAGGAGTTCGAGCCGGCGATCGCGGAGTATCGTCGCGCGCTGGCGATCGACGAGGCGCAGTACGACGCGGACCACCCGTACGTCGCCCGAGAGAAGTTCCAGTTGGCGCGAGTCCTGTTGCGAACGGGAGACGCGGAGCGTGCGGAGCCGATCGCCGCGCGCGCACTGTCGAGCTATCGCTCCATCGAAGGAGCCCGACCGTGGGAGATCGCCCGAGCCCTCGCGCTCCACGCCTCCTGCTCGATCGCGTTGCATCGCTTCGAGCTGGCCGAGGCCGAGCTCCTCGAGGCGTACCCGTTGTTCCGTGAGGAGCTCGGCGAAGCGCACGCTCAGACCCAGAAGGTGCGCGGGCTGCTCCGCCAGCTGTACGAGGCGTGGGGGAAGCCAGAGCGTGCGGAGGGTTGGCAGTGACGACGGCTGGCGACAGACCTATGAGCCGTTGAAATCCCATTCCGGTCGAGAGCCCGAGCTTCCGTCGCCCAGTACTCCCGCCGAAAC
>JAGQRC010000346.1 GCA_020425835.1 Planctomycetota bacterium
GGTTTGTAACGGTGCCGATCCGTGGGATCGAAACGAGCGCCAGCAGCCCGTGCAGCAAGTTCGTTGAGTATCTATCCCCCGATGGCCGGGCGGACTCGGAACGGCGCAGTGGACGAGGCGGGCCACGGAAGTGTCAACGGCGCCAGCCGTTGAACCGCCCCGGTTTGGACTTTTCGTACTGACTTGCTGCACGGGGTACCAGCAGTCCGTTGAGAAACTCACTCCGGCCGAGAGCCCGAGCTTCCTGCTCCCGGCACACCCGTCGAAACTCGAAGCATGAGCCAATACGACTGCGTTTCGCCGGAAGCACTGGTCTCGAGATTTCGGACTCTCGCCTCGAAAGCAGTTTCTCAACGGACTGCTAGAGGATCCGGCGCGACGGTCGACCGAAGTCGCCGTCGAGGCCGGATCAAGTGTGCCACCCCGAATAGGTGGAGTGGCGACCGAGGGTCTGCGCCACATCCTCAGGATCCCGGAGGGGTGCCGAGCATTACCGACAAAATCCAAAAACGGGGTCCCGCCCCTGGGCGGGGTGGGGTGGACAACCGACACCGATCGGCCACACTGGCCCATCCAACAGTCGACACGATCGAGACTTCACGTGCGAGGTCGACGAGGAGGTCCGCGGTCCGAGCGAGTCCGCGACGTCCGACGAGGTTTACGACAGACCCGAGCGGAGAGACAGCGGGCCATGGTTCAGCGAGTGCTCCTGGTGGCGGCCAATCAAGAGAGAATGCCCGACCCGATCCCTCCGATCGGCGCGGCGTACATCGGGGCCGCGGTCCGCGCGCGAGGTCACATCACCCAGATCTTCGACGCGTGCTTCGCGCAGGACTACGCCGCGGAGCTCGCCGACTCGATCCGAGCCTTCCGGCCAGACATCGTCGGACTGTCCATCCGGAACGTCGACAACGTCGCCTTCCCCAACGTGACCTGCTACCTCGACCGCTACCAGAAGATGGTCGCGGTGATCCGGCGAGAGTCTCCGGACGCGGTGCTGTTCGTCGGGGGATCCGCCTTCAGCCTGTTCCCCGAGGAGTTCATCGAGAAGCTCGGTGTGGACTACGGCGTGGTCGGCGAGGGTGAGAACGTCTTCGTCGCGATGGTCGACGAGATCGATCGCCACGGCCAGGTGGTCGGGGACTACGCCGACGACCGAGGGCTCGTCCTCCCCGGGCGCGTCGAGAACCTCGATGCCGGGGTCAGTCCGGCGCTCGACCTCCTCGACGTCTCCCGCTACTTCGCCGAGGGCGGCTCGGTCAACATCCAGACGCGGCGCGGCTGCGTCTACAAGTGCACCTACTGCACCTACCCCGTTCTCGAGGGTCGCAAGGTGCGGACGCGCGAGCCGGCGCTCGTGGTCGACGAGATCGAAGAGGCCCAGAGACGTCACGGGGTCGACTTCTTCTTCTTCGTGGACAACGTCTTCAACTTCCCGGTCGCGCACTCCGCCGAGATCTGCGAGGAGATCATCCGGCGTGGGCTCCGGATCCGTTGGACCGCCTACGTCACGCCGGCCAAGTCCACGCTCGAGCTGTTCGAGCTGATGAAGCGCAGCGGCTGCCAGTCCATGGACTTCGGCACGGACGCCTTCTCCGATCCGATGCTCGAGAGCCTCGGGAAGAGCTTCGATGTCGATCAGGTCTTCCGGGTGGCCGAGTGGTGTCACGAGCTCGGGATCCGCTTCAACCACTCGCTGATCTTCGGCGGGCCCGGAGAGTCCTGGGAGACGGTGCGCGAGACGGTCGAGAACACCGTTCGATCGCGGGCGAACGCGGTCATCGCCATCATCGGACTTCGACTCTACCGGGACACACCGTTGGCCGAGTACTGCATCTCTCGCGGGCTGACCACGCGCGAGCAGATCGGGATCACGCCGATGTTCTTCATCTCCGAGGAGGTGCGGGACGGGATCACCGAGTACCTCTCGGAGGTGGCGTCCACGTATGGCAACTGGATCGTCCCCGGCGTGAAGAAGAACATGAACGAGCGCTATTTCAAGCGCGTGCGCCGTCGAGGCGTCCGCGGCCCGTTGTGGGAGCTCTTCGAACCGGTCGAGTACGACTCACTCCCGCCGCAGCCCATCGCGGGACCCACGGGCGAAGCCGTGCATCCCCGTCGGGGGATCTTCCGCGGCGACGACGACGACTCGGTCGCGCGCGAGGTGACCGAACTCTCCGATTGACGGTGTTTCCCGCTCGACGCTCGGGTCCGGCCCTTGGCGTGGATGACTTCGGTGGCGATGCCCGGGGGCAACGCGGGCGGGGCTTGGCGTTGGGGCGCGTGTGGTCTTCGTGGCTCCGTTCCCGGATGCTCCATTCCCGGTTGCTCGGTTCCCGGTTGCTCGGTTCGGCGGATGATGAGCCGACGACGATTTCCGCGCTCTCGGTCATCGCATCAGTCACTCGTGCCGTGAGTCTCCGCGCGTAGTCCTACTCCATCCTCACCGGGATCCCACTCTTCGAGTGGTTTCACGAATCCAGAGCGACATCCCCCTCTCCGATATCTCCCGTCGAACGTGGGGAATGTCGTGAACACCGACTCCGGGGGGGTGCCTTGGGGGACTTCCCACACATCAGTCAGGAGCATTCGCTCCGGTGAGGAAACCAATGAGATCCATCGCACTGAGCGTCGTCGCCGTCCTGTCCGTTGCAGTCCTGTTCTCCGGCTGCAAGGGTGCCGACGGCGACACGATCTTCGTGAACAACCCCTCTCCGAATCCGAACCCGACCACGATGAGTCGCTCCGACCACGTCGCGACGATGGTCGAGGAAAGCTGGTCCGACAACTACCAGTCCATCAACATTCCGGAGACCGAGGATCTCGAGGAGGTCAAGGTCTTCAAGTGCGTCGACGGCGCGGGCATCCTCGCGTGGCGACAAGGTGACGACGGCAACGAGCACGCCTACGTCGCCTTCTTCGATACCACCGGCGGCGTCGTCAACCAGGTCCGCCTGCGGGGCTTCGGCATCGGCTACGGCGCCTACGACGACGCCATCTCGTCCATGGAAGTCCTCTGGCTCCCCGACGGCGATGCGCTGATCGCGTTCATCGCGGAGCAGGCCAGTGACGTCACCGATGCGGCGGACGCCGAGAGCCTGCGCGCCTACGTCGCCTACTTCGACCGCAGCATGGCGACGATCCCGTGGAACAGTGCAGGGACCATCAACTACGGTTTCCACGAGGCGATGCCGTTCGACACCAACGTCGTCGGCTCCGACGACAACGACGTCGACAGCATCTTCATGGCGACCAACCTGATGGACGGCGCGCAGCAGTTCCAGCCGTCGAACGAGCTCGACAACGTGCGCATCACCGGTGACAGCGGCGATCCGGTGAGCGACTTCGCATTCATCGGATGGACCTACCGGGACGCGATGAACGACCGACGGGTCGAAGGCTACTTCGTCGATCTCAACGACGCCGACTCCGACGGCAACCGCCGGGAGTTCACGAGCAGCACCCCGACGCAGATCCCGCTGCCGGGTCTCGACGTGACCGAGGACGTCGACACGATCATCTACACCTGCGGGACCGACATGCTGTTCATGTACAACGACAGCACCGCGACCCCGGCGAACGATCGTATGTTCCTCGTGCGGATCGACGACAGCACCAATCCGGCGACGATCGGGACCACGACCGAGATCACGCGCGGAACCAACATCAACGCCGCCGTGAACATCGTCGATCTCTACGCCATGGTCGGGGACGGTCACCGGATCCTCAACGGCCAGAGCGGCACGTGGATCATCTACGCGGAGCAGAACTACGAGGACGGCACGGTCACCCAGACCGACACCGACCTGGTGATCGCTCACGTCGCGCCCAACGGGACGCTGGAGATCGGGGAGTTCGACCACAACCCCGCGGGCGCGGTCGACACGAACGCGCTCGATACCGGCTCGGTGCAGGTCCAGGTCTGCCGCGGCGCGACCCGCGCCTACGTCTACTACATGCAGACGTTCGACGCGTCGGCCGCCGCCGTCCAGTCCGACCTCTCGCTCTTCGTGCGCGCGGTGCGTCTGAGCGACACCGGGACGCTGGTACAGAACGTCTCCCCGGAGGGCACCGTCAACTCGCTGCACGACACCGACGACAACGGGGACACCGACGTCATCTCCTACGAGATCGCCGATCGGCAGCCGTTCTTCGGCGTCGACAACAACAACGACGCCACCTACGTCGCCTACGTCCAGGAGATCGACGGAGACCTGGACGGACGGCAGCTGCGCGCCCGACTGGTCACGATCGACGACATCGGCGCCGGGTCGCTCTCCATCTCGCTCGCGTCCGAAGACGTCGTCGTCGCCAACTCCGATGAGGACTGGGACACCAGCCTCTCCGGCGACTACGACTACTTCGTCCTCGAGAACAACACCCCGAGCGGACGCGGTCTCGTCTACTTCGTCGACAACGGGAACAGCGCCATCGACGACAGCGCCCTCGGCGCGTTCTTCGAGCCGCGTCCCATGCTCTACGCGTCGCTCCTGCCGAACGAGCACGCGATCATGACGCCGACCCAGATGGGGAGCGACAGCTCGGGCACGCTCCTTCCGTTCCCGCACTTCAAGACGCTCGACTCCGACTCCGCCGGGCTCGAGGCGATGGTCACCCCGGTGACGGCCGCCGGTCGAGACGCGATGTTCGACACCGACACGTCGTTCGCCGAGATGGCCCACTTCATCTTCGGAGAGTACTTGTCGGTCGACGGCAGCGAAGAGGGAGCGACCTACCGTGGGCGCACGCTCTCGCTCGGAGATGTGGAATCGGTGGGCGATCGCTGGATCCCCGCCCTCTCGCAACTCCCGCACAACGTCGGCGACGTGAACGGCACCGAGTTCGAGGACCAGGACGAGCTCGATCTCTTCCTGGTGTCGGAGGGCAACGATCTGGTCTGCATCTTCAACACGGGGGCGGCCGACGATGACGGCGATGCGACGGGTCGCTTCTT
>JAGQRC010000347.1 GCA_020425835.1 Planctomycetota bacterium
GAATCCGACCTCGATCCCAATATAGTAATTGCACTTTGTGGGGGAAGCGTGTAGATTTCGGTCCTTCCAGGCTCTTTAAACTACATTCGGCGGGGTGTTCGATGGGGACCCTCAGTCGGTGACCTTGGCCCCGGGGCTCCGGTTCATCCGGGGCGATGTCAACAGTGATGGCGCCGTGGAGATCAGCGACGCCATCAACGCGTTGAGCTGGCTCTTCCAGGGTACGGTCGTGACCTGTCTCGACGCGATGGACATCAACGATGACGGGCTGCTCGACATCGCGGACCCGGTGTCCCTCCTGGGCACACTGTTCATCGGGTCCGCACCGCCGCCGGCCGCGCCCTACCCGCTGTGCGGCCTCGATCCCACCTGTGACGCGTTGGACTGCGCGGGCCCGGTGGGGGGATGTCCCGACGTGGCCCTCGCGCCGCTCTTCTCGCCGGGTTCGGCGCGAGACTTCGTGGGCGGAGACTTCGATGGGGACGGGACCCTCGATCTGGTCGTCTCCCGCGGTTCTCCGAGCGCGGTCACGTTCTTCCAGGGACTCGGAGGTGGAGCATTCGCCGCCGGCCCGACCCTGCCGCTCTCGGTACCCACGACGACCATGGAGGCGGGAGACCTGAACGGTGACACGGTGCTGGACCTCGTTCTCGCCACCCACGCGCTCGGGCCCGATGTCTTGATCGTCCTTCTCGGCAACGGCGATGGGACGTTCACGTTCGTCTCGCAGACGACCGCTCCGATGGGCATCGAGTCCCTCGCGCTCGGGGACTTCGACGGCGACGGCGATCTCGACTCGGTGGAGACCGGCTACTCGACCGCCGACTCGGCCACGGTCCGACTCGGGAACGGGGATGGGACTTTCGCGCCTCCGACGACCTACCCAGCGGGGAGCGGCCCGACGGTCGTCTTCGCACGAGACCTGAACGACGACGGGAACCTGGACTTCGCGTCTGCAGCGCTGAACTCGGACGACATCATCGCGCGACTGGGCGACGGTTCTGGCGGGTTCGGTTCGCCGATCACCACACCGATTGGAGCGCAGATCGGGAGTGGGGTCGCCCTGGGCGACATGGACGGCGACGGCACTCTCGACGTCGTCGCCGCTACGGGGATCCCGAATTCGATCCAGGTCTTCCTGGGGAATGGAGATGGGACGTTCACGCTTCACTCCACCGAGCCGAGGCCCAATTGGGGAACGCGCGTCGTGCTGGGGGACATGAACTTGGACGGGGCCCTCGACGTCGTCTATGTGAGAAGCGGCGAGATCTTCCTCCTCTTGGGGAATGGTCAGGGTGAGGTGACGGAATACGCGAGCTTCGTCATCAGCACCTCGACAACCGTCGGCTCACTACGGCTCCTCGATGTGGATCAGGACGGAGACCTCGACGTTCTCTCCGTCCTCGGCGGGGTCGCTCGCGTCACCGGGAATCTGATCGTGCCGTAGTCCCCGAACAAGCGCGTTTGATCGGCTGCGGCTTGCAGGATCGCGCACTCGCCGACGTTTCGAGTGAAAGACGGAGCTTGAACTTGCAGAGTCCTTTCACTCGAAACGTCTCGGCGTTGCGGCAGCGGACAGAACCGGAGCAAGCACTGAACGCGGAAGTTCGTGGGCGAAACGCCGGGCCTCGACGACTCTGGCCTTGCTGCAGCTACTCCAAGGAGTGCCTTCCGAGCGCGAATGGGCATGGGTCGTCGCCCGAGGCTCACTCACCGAGCTCGTGGGTGAGCCACGCCTTCGCGTAGTTCCAGTCGGACGAGACGGTGCGCTCGGTGACTCCGAGGACTTCGCCGGCTTCCGCGAGCGTGAGACCCAGGAAGTAGCGAAGTCGAACGACTTGTGCGGCGCGCGGGTCGACTTCGGCGAGCCTCTCGAGGGCTTCTCCGAGCGCCTCGAGATCGAGGTCGCGATGGTCGGCGGGGACCGCGTCGGAGTCGAGGTCGACGCGTCCCCGGTGCCCGCCGCGTCGCGCCGTCGCTTTGCCGCGAGCGTGGTCGATGAGAACACGCCGCATCGCCTCGGCTGCGGCGCCGAAGAAGTGCCGACGGTTCTCCCAGCTCGAGTCTGCACCGACCACGAGTCGGACGTAGGCATCGTGCACGAGAGCGGTGGGCTGGAGAGTGTGGCCGGGCGACTCGCGCGCCAGTTGCCGACGCGCCATCGCGCGCAGCTCCATGTAGACCGCCTCGATGAGCGCATCTTGCGAGCCGGGGGCTCCTTGTCGCGCCCTCGCGAGGAGGAGCGTCACGTTCGAGGGTGTCACGCGAGACCTCCTTCCACTTTCATGGATGCTTCGGCAGTCGAGCCCGCGATGATACCATCGACGGCCTTGCTCCCGGCTCGAACCTCGTGTTCGATCTTCCCGGTGCACTCGGCTTCCTGCCAGACGAGTTTCTCTGCATGACGAGGTTCTCTGCATGACGAGGTTCTCCGCATGACGAGGTTCTCCGCATGACGAGGTCTGCCGACGATTGCCGGGCTCGTGAGCGCGCCCTCTTCGATCGAGCGATCGCGCTCGACGGTGAGGAACGAGCCGAGTTCGTGCGGGGGCTCACGCGGAACGCGCCCGACCTTGCCGAACGAGTGCACGAGCTCGTCGCAGCGTACGAGCGCTCCGCTTCCTTCGAGGCACCGCCGCCCGGAGTTCCCCAGCACGGAGCGTCGGCGCCGCCGATCGATGTCGGCTCTCGGCTCGGCCCGTATCGAATCATCGAGCGACTCGGCGAGGGAGGTATGGGCGAGGTCTTCTTGGCCGAGCAGCAGGAGCCGGTGCCACGTCGGGTCGCGATCAAGCTCATCAAGCGCGGCATGGACACGCGTGAGATCGTGAGCCGTTTTCGATCCGAGTACCGGGTTCTCTCACTTCTCGACCATCCCAACGTCGCGCGGGTCTTCGACTGTGATGCGGCACCGGACGGCCGACCCTACTTCGCACTGGAGCACGTCCCCGGCCGGCCGATCACCGAGTTCTGCGACGAGAAGAGGCTCGACATCTCCGGCCGCTTGCGGCTCGTCATCGATGTTTGCCGAGGTGTCCAGCACGCGCACCAGACGGGGATCCTGCACCGTGACCTCAAGCCGTCGAACATCCTCGTCACCGAGCGCTACGGCGGGTTCGCTCCCAAGATCATCGACTTCGGTGTCGCGAAGCTGACCTCGGCGGAGCTGGCTCTCGGCACGGCGCACACACAGCTCGGCGACGTAGTCGGTACTCCCGACTACATGAGTCCGGAGCAGGCGGGTGCCGCGGTCGATCTCGACACGCGTTCGGATGTCTACGCACTCGGTATCGTGCTCTACGAGCTCCTCGTCGGGTCCTCGCCCTACGGACGGGGGTTCCGTGACGTCGGTCTCGAGGAGGCGAAGCGGGCGATTCGTGAGGTCGAGCCGCGGCGGCCGAGTACGAACTTGCCCGGGAATCCCGAGGCGGCCGCGCGCGCGCGCGACACGGACGTGCGTCGTTGGGCGCGCCGGCTCCGCGGAGATCTCGACTGGATCATCCTCACCTGCTTGGCGAAGGAGAGAGCGCTTCGTTACGACTCCGCGGCGGAGCTGGCGGCGGACATCGAGCGCCACCTGGCCGACGAACCGGTCGTCGCGCGTCCGCCAACGGTGGTGTATCGGTCCCGCAAGTTCGTGCGCAAGCACCGGCGAGGTGTGACGGTGGCCGTCCTGTTCCTGGTCTCGCTCCTGTGCGGCCTGACCTGGGCGTTCGTGGAGAAGGAGCGCGCGGAGCGCAGCGCTGACGACGCTCGACGGGCGCTCGTCCAGGCGAAGACGATGAGCTCGTTCCTCGCGGACGCGCTCTCGAGCGCGAGTCCCTACCGAGCGAGGGGGCTCGACACCACGTTGATGATGCGGGTCCTGGGCAACGCGACAGCGCGGATTCAGCGTGGCGAGTTGGCCGCGACTCCCGAGGCCGAACTCGAGCTTCGGTTGATCGTCGCCCGGGTCTACGATGAGCTCGGAGAGTTGGAACTCGAGTCCGACATCCTGCGAGGAACCGAACGACTGGCCCGCGACCTCCATGGTGAGCGCTCCGACGCGTTGGCGCGCGCCGTGAGCGCCGAGGCACGAGTCCTCGGTGGGCGGGGTATGGAAGCTCGAGCTCAAGAGCGCTTCGAGGAGGCGCATCGACTGTTCGTGGTCGCCGGAACCTCGGAGTCCGCCGATGCCGCCCGAGTATTGACCGCGCAGGCGAACTGTCTCGGCGTGCTCGGTCGGCTCTCGGAGGCAATCGACAAGAGTCAGGCCGCAGCGTCCTGCTTCATGCGACTCGAAGGGGAACGGTCGGAAGGATACCTCTCCGCGATCCTCGCCGAGGCGCGCGCTACGCTCGCGCAGGGTCGGTGGGAACGAGCCTCGGAGCTCGCGCGTCACGCCGCCGAGCTGGCCGAGTCCCAGCCGCACGGACTTCGACGGATCGTCGCTCGCATGATGCTCGGGAACATCGAGATGGACCGGCGGCGGTTCGGTGAGGCGAGTCGAGAGTACGAGGCGTGCCTCGAGCTGGCGCGTGACCTCCACGCTGGTCCACACCGCGACACCATCCTCGTGAGAAGGAGCCTCGCCGTTTGCCAGCTTCGGATGGGTCTCGGCGAGCGAGCGCTCGAGGAGGCTCAGACGGCACTGGATGAGGCACGATCGCTCTGTTCGGGGGATCACTCGAGCGTGGCCCGTACGCTCGACACGGTGGGTCACATTCTTCTCGAGTCCTCGCGACCCGCCGAAGCAAGATCGGTTCTGGATCAGGCACGATCGATGTGGCGCCGCCTGCACGAGGGGGATCATCCCGATCTTGCGTGGGCGCTCGAGCGATCGGGGCGTTGCGGGATCGCCCTCGGCCGCCCCAGAGAAGCGCTCCGGGAGTTCGAGGAAGCTCTCGCGATGCGTCGTCGCCTCGGTGGCGATGACTGGACCGGTCTGGCGCGCTCGCTCATGG
>JAGQRC010000034.1 GCA_020425835.1 Planctomycetota bacterium
CAGTCGGAAGTGACTCCCCATTCCCCACCGATCCAGAGAATCTCATCGTGGGGCCGCCAACCGACAACGGAGTGGGCACGGTCCTGCTCCAGGGACCGACCTACATCGCGTCGGTGTCCGATCGCGGTGCTGTCGACTGGGTGAAGTATCCATCGTGTGGCGCCGTCGACCTGGATAGCGTGCATCTCCTGACGGGCGATCTGAACGGGGATGGTCGGGACGAGATCATTGCCTACTCGCGCGGTCATCTACACTGCCTCCGCGCGAATGGATCGAGGCTGTGGAGCCGAACGGACTTCACTCGGGTGTCCGGGATCACCGTGGAACGGCTGAACGGTGCGCCTCGAGACAGTCTCTTCATCACTCACACGTCGGGCCTGGAGATCCTGGACGGCAGCGGTCGGACGGTCTTCTATCGAGAGGGAGTGGCGGGGTCTGTCGAGCTGGACGACGCGGATGGCGATGGCTTTCCGGAGTTGCTCTACTGCGAATCGGGAACGATCCACTGCTTCTCCCTTCCCGCCGCAGTCAGAGCGCGAGTCCTCTCGATCGGCCGTTGAGGAAGCCCGAATGGTGCCCGATCCGAAATGACGGGTCGCGCTGCAGGAGACTCGTCGCGAGCGCGTCGGCGACGGGAACCATGACGCCCGCGATCACAGCTACGCCGGCACGATCGAACACTTGACGCCGGCTTCCTAGTCACCTTCCGAATCCAGTCGGCAACGGAGCCGCCAGGATACTTCGACCTCGATACGGGCGCCGACGCGCCGCGAGCAAGCCGGCGAGGCTGAGACAGGCATACGTGGGTCAAACCCGAGGTAGGAAGCGCTCGACCGAGCTCGTCGGCGTCGACGCCCTCGGATGCCGGGGTTGGTCGCAATGTCGTCCAGAAACCGAGTGGAACTCGAGCCCCGAACCTCGAGCCGCGTGTCCAGCTCGGATTCGCCAGTCACGAGCTTGACCAAGGCGTCGTCGAGCGCTTCCGCAGTGAAGCTCACGGCCTCGCGACTCTGAAGCTCGAGAGCGAGGAGGGAGAGGAGGCGACGCGGGAAGGCGTCTGGAGAAGTCATCAACGACGCGAACTCAGCAGGGGCGCTCCCGGGCGTCGAGGCAGGAACAGTTCCGCGAGCATGCAACGCACGCCTCCCCCACCGTGTCGTTCGATGGTCGGGATGTCGACCTCGATCGGTGAGGCGTGGGCATCCAGGCGGCGGCACTGGTCATCCCGGAGCGCGCGGCGAGCCGTCGTCGAGATGACGAGGCGACGGCCTCCCGCCGCGTCGCGCAGGGCGAGCACGTTCCCGGCGAAACCGAACATCTGCGACCGGTCGATCTCGATCACGTCGTGCGACTCTGCAAGCGAGTCGAGCACGCGCCCGCGGTCCGCTGACGCGATGACATCACTGCAGACGACGGCGAAGGTGTCCGCGACCGACAGGATGACGTTCGTGTGGTAGACGGGCTGGCCAGATCCGTCGTCGGTGTCGAACGGGACGGCGCGATAGGCCATCCGATCGGCGAAGAGCTGCAGGATGTCTCGGTCTGTCCGCGGGGAGAGCGCGGCGTAGGCGAGACGTCGCTCCCGGTCGAGAACGAGGCTCCCGGTTCCCTCGAGTGCACGGTCGTCGCGTTCGAACTCGGTGAGGTCGACGATCGCACCCACCTGGAACGACGTGGCGAGGCGATCGATCACATCCCGGCGTCGCTCGAGCCGACGGTTCGGGGCGAGCATCGGGTAGAGCACGACCCGGCCGTCGGAGTGGAACGAGACCCAGTTGTTCGGGAAGAGCGCATCCGGCGTGCGAGGGGTCGGCGTGTCATCGACGACGACCACCTCGATCCCCTCGTACCGGAGCTGCTCGACGAACCGATCGAATTCCGCGAGCGCCCGAGACTGGGGATCCTCCCCCGCCACCTCTGTGTGCTGGAAGGCGTTCGAGGCCGCGGTCTCCTCGTTGAAGCCGAAAGAGGAGGGACGGATCATCAGTACGGCGCTCGCGAGCTGGGGCATGGTCTCAACCCTCGTTCTTGCTCGGCGGAGAAGTGGCGTCGCGGATGAAGGTCGCGATCGGATTGCCGTCCCCGACGTAGCGGTCCCGCGCCGGACCGTTCTCGAGCTTCAACACACCGCGCGGGCAGACCGCCGAACAGATACCACATCCCACACACGATGCGCGAACGATGTTGGCTCCGCGCTGCGCGTAGGCGCGCACGTCGATCCCCATCTCGCAGTAGGTCGAGCAGTTCCCGCACGACATGCACTGGCTGCCGTTGGTGGTGATGCGGAAGCGCGACTTGACGCGCTGGACGATGCCGAGGACGGCGGCCATCGGACAGCCGAAGCGGCACCAGACGCGGCTCCCCATGAGCGGATAGAAGCCGACGCCGATGACACCGGAGAAGATGCTGCCGATCCAGAGGCCGTACAGCTCCGAGTAGGCCTGGGAGAACTTCCCGAGGGCTTCGCCTTCGAGCGCCGAGTTCGTCCAGAGGAGCGCGGTCAACACGACGATCGCCACCAACACGGCGTGGATCATCCAGCGCTCGATCCACCACGACGTCGTCGACTTGCTGGAGAGTTGCCGCCACGGATCGCCGGCCGTCTCCGCGAGGCCGCCGCACCCGCAGACCCAGGAGCAGTACCAGCGCTTCCCGAAGAGGTAGGTCAGGACCGGTGTCGCGACGAACGACATCACGACCGCCCAGTAGAGGAAGAGGCGCTTCACGGCCAGCGGATCGGAAGGGAACTCGCCGGGGAAGAAGTACGAGTACTTCAGCGGCCAGAAGTAGCTGAAGTAGAACTCCGGTTGCTGGAACAGCACGAGGAAGCTCGGGACGAGGAACGCGAGGACGAGCTGGAAGAACATCACCGATCCCGAGCGGATCAGCTGATAGCGGTTGTGGCGATACCGCAGGAACATCCGCACGCCGAACACGAGGATCGCCAGGGTGTAGACGAATCCGTACAGGAACCAGTGCCCCCCCCAGTAGTCCCCGCTCGCGTTCTTGCCGCGCACGAGTTCGCTCAGCGGATCGACCATCGCCACCATCGGAGCGAGCAGGTCCCTGGGGTGCTCTGCCGTACCGAGCAGTTTCGCGATCGGGTACCGGAAGTAGAGCAACACGTAGAACGCCGTCATCAGGAGACCTGCGACCCAGCCGACCCCGCCCCGGGCCTGCGCCGAACTGAAGGTGTTGCGGTCGTTGTGGATCCCCGCTGCGAGACGGCGGTACTTCGCGATGTACCAGCCGGCCGAGCCGACGCCGAGGAGCCCGAAGCTCGCGACGAGACCGATCCACCCGCCGTTCTTCCAAAGGCCCAAAACCTGCGCGAAAAAGGCGACGCCCCCGATGACGACCAGTGCGAGGAAGACCTTCTGACTCGGCGTCCACGACTGCGGTTCGGCGTGCGGCGTGACCGGCTCGCGGAAGCCCTCTTCTTCATCGAAGTCGTAGGCGAGGACCTTGGGATCGATCATCGGAGCTGCTCCTGGAACTGACGGGTGATCGAGGCTTCGTGACGACGATAGAACTCCGGATCGAAGTTCGCTTCGGACAGGTGGGAGAGGACCTCGTCGAGCGATCGCCGCTCGCGGATCCACCGTTCGCAGACCTCGTGACGGTAGCGGATGCCCATCAGATTGAAGCCGGTGACGCGTCCGCCATCGTGGAGGATCCGAACGCCGCGCTTGCCGTCCGCCGACTCCCACCACAGGGAGTTCGACGCGTCCGCGGTCGCCGGCACCCACCCGTAGGTCTGATACTCGAGGTGGAGGAACTTCGCCGAGTTGTACCAGATGCCCGGTTCGTAGATCGCGTCGCCGCCGGCGATGTTCTCGCCTGCGACGCGACCCTGCGCCTTCCCGGTGTACCAGACCTGCTGGATCAGATTGCGCGGCTCACCGGTGACGATCTCCGCACAGTCCCCGGCCGCGAAGATGCCATCGACCTGCGTCCGCAGCCCTCGATCGGTGAGGATCCCGCGACCCACCGGAACACCGTTGGCCTTCGCGAGATCGACGTTCGGGCTCACGCCGGCGGTGAGGCCGACCAGCTCGCAGTCGATGCGCTCTCCGTCCGCGGTCGTGACGCCGGCGACGCGGCCCTGACCGTCATCGATGATCGACGCGAGCTCGGTGCCGAGTCGCAGATCGATGTGCGCCTCGCGGATCGCTCGGGTCACCATCGCGGACTCTTCGCGGGGCAGGACACTCGACCAGTACGAGCCTTCTCGGACGAGGAAGGTGACCGGGATCCCGCGGCTGTGGAGCATCTCCGCCAGCTCGATGCCGATCAGCCCGCCTCCGACCAGCACCGCGCGTCTCGTCCGCTCGACGGTGCGATAGAGTGACGAGAGGTCCATCAGGTCCCAGAGACCCTGGACCCCTTCGAGATCCTGACCGGGCCAACCGAACCGATTCGATTTCGACCCCGTCGCGAGGAGCAGCCGGTCGTACGCGATGGAACCGCCGCGGTGCAGCTTCACCTTGCGTTGCTCGGCGTCGATCCCGACGACCCAGTCGCGGACGAGATCGATCCGCTGCTCCGTCCAGTAGTGGTCCTCGTACGGTTTGGTGTCCGGATACCGCTGATGTCCCATGAAGATGTACATCAGCGCGGGACGCGAGTAGTGGTGGGTCGACTCGCCGGAGATCAGAGTGATCGTCCAGTCGGGTTGCCGCTCGCGGATGCGTCGAGCGGCGCTCACCCCCGCGATCCCATTGCCTACGATGACGATGCGCAACGGATGCCCCCTTCGCTTCGCTGCCTCGCTTCGGAGAGGGCCGACCGATGTCGGACCTCCGGAAGAGGTTTCGCCGGATTCCCGTCTCGGACGAAGATCGGCGAACGGCCTTCCGCTCACCGTGGTTCCGATGCCGTCGCAGGATGGCGCGAGAGCTCGATCGACGGAAGTGGGAGGGGCGGATCGGGACATCGCGCCTGGACTTCGACGCGATCGGAGGTTATCGATCGCTCTCCTCCGGGAAGGTGCTCTGGATGTCGGACACGAATGATAGGGAACTCCCCGCCGAAGGCGTGCCGCCGTTCGACGGCACCCGAGACGCCGACGTGGGTCCGGAGCGATCGGGGGTCGCAGGCATCGCGATCTCGTGGCTCGTCGTCCTGGCCGTGGGCGCGCTGATCCTCCTCCTCGCGAACGCCGCCGAGCCACCCTCGACGAGTGGTCCCGACGTCCTGCTCGAGCTCGAAGCGAAGTCGGTGATCGGTATCTCGATGCTCCCCGGATCGACTCCGGCGATGGTTCGGGATCAGCTCGCGGTGCGACGCGATCGGGGATCGGTGCCCCAGCGCGTCGCGACGATGATCTTGTTCACGGAGGTGGGTGATCTGGAGTCGGCTCGCCAGGAGCTCGAGTCGCTCGACGCCGCGATCGAAGACCACCACGCTCGCGGCAAGGCTCTCGAGCCCGACGAGGCCCGACTGTGGAAGGCGGCTCGCGACCTCTATTCCGAGGGAGTCCCCGCCGAGAAGGTCCGCTCGCTCCCGGAGGAGGACCGCGAGGTGCTTCGCGAGACCCTGGGCTGGGTCGGTTCGCTCGCGCTGGCGCCGGACGGCGCTGAGACGCCCACCGACGGACCCTCGCGTACCGAGCTCCGACTCGATGCGGCGCGCGTGATGGGGATCTTCGGCACCGCGGCTTCGCTCCTGACGATCCTCGGACTCTGCGGGTTCTTCGCGCTCGCGGCCCTTTCGATCGCGGGATCAGCCGGGCTCACTCGACGCCACTTCGCCCCGGCTCGGCTCCGCACGGGACGCTCGATCCAGACGTTCGCGCTCTGGATCGTCTTCTTCTTCGCGCTCCAGTTTCTTGCCGGGCTGATGGTCGAGATCCTCGGGCTCACGCGGGGGTTGTCATCCCTCGTGGCGTTCTTCCTCAGCCTCCTCGCTCTCCTGTGGCCGATCTTCCGTGGCGATGAGTCGAACGCGATCCGCTCCGACTTCGGGCTCCACGCCGGAGGCGGCGTACTGCGCGAGCTCGTGGTCGCCGGCTGGGGCTACTGCATGATGCTGCCGTTCCTCGGCGCGGGCATGCTCGGGACCATCGCGCTGTCCGCGCTCGTCGGATCGAGTGAGAGCACCGGTCTCCAGCCCGTCGAAACGCCGTCCCATCCCATCATCTCGGAGCTCGCGAACACGACGCCACTCGACAAGTGGCTCCTCGTCGCCGTCGCGGTGATCGGCGCGCCGGTCGTGGAGGAGATCTTCTTCCGAGGAGTCCTCTATCGACACTTCCGCCAACTCTCCCGACCGCTCGGCCTGCTGGTCAGCATCGTCGGGAGCGCCCTCGCCACGAGCTTCGTCTTCGCCGTGATCCACCCCCAAGGACTGGTCGCGGTTCCGGCACTGATGGGAATCGCCCTCGGGCTCACGCTGCTGCGCGAATGGCGCGACACGCTCCTCCCATCGATGGTCGTCCACGGACTGTGGAACGGGACACTGATGGCGGTGCTGCTGGGAATCTCCGGGTAGAGTCGCGGCCACTCGGGGATGAGACCTCGCCGCGCCGAGAGGGAATCCCCTCGGCGCGATGGGTCAACTCCTCCGAACCCCGTCGATGGTCACGGGCAGCTGGAGAACGTGTCGCACGTGAGCCCATCCAACGTGGGGTCCTGGCCGCATCCGGGATACGGGTCGGTCGGAGCGGGGCCCATCGAGAACTGGAACGCGAGCATGTGCACGGCGTCGGCGACGTTGATGCCTCCGTCGTCGTTGCTGTCGCACGCGTCGTCGCACGGGGCGAGGCCCGCACCACTGAACAGGATGCCGAGGAGCGACACGGGGTCGGAGATGTCGAGCCCGCCATCGTCGTTGCAGTCGCCGCGCACGAACGTCGTGCCGCAGCCCGCACCCGGCACGATCGCCGGATCCGCGGGATCGCTGCACGTGTCGAGCTCGTCGCGGTCGAAGAACCCGTCCTCGTCACGGTCGATGCCGATTCGGGTCTGGGTGCCCAACGGGACGACCGTGAAAGTCATGGCGCCGTCGGTCTGGGTCCCACTGCGAAGGTCGAGGGTGGTCACGATCTCCGCGGCGCGATCCGATTGCCAGTTGCCCGAACCGTTGTAGCGGAAGCCTCTCGCCAGTCCCTGGCGTCGACCATGGGCGACGAGGGAAACCTCGAACGCGCCGGCGAGCCCGGTCAGGGTCGCGAGTTCGGCGACCAGACCCGCGTCGTCCCAGTTCGTCGCGTCGAACGTGATCTGACGGCCGACGGCAGCGTGCGTGTCCTGGCTCGCGACTCCGGGCGGCTCGAGCGGCGTGGATGGCGATCCCATCGGGAGGTCCGAGCCCGCGAACGCCAGCATGAACGCGGTCAGGTTGGCGACCTGCTGGTCGGAGACCACGCTGAACGCCGGCTCCGAGAGGAAGCGCTCGATGGAGTCGACGGAACCGTCGTGTAGGTATCCGAAGCCGGCGGTGTTGGCGAGCTGCGTGGTGTCGAAGCCGGTCTTCTCGTGGATGTTCCGCAATTGGGGGACCTTGATCGTCACGTTGGTCGAACCGTCGACGCTGACCACCATGAGATGCTTCTCACCGTTCGGTCCTTCGGGAACTGGCTGGATCCCGAAGCCGACGATCTCGTAGTTGGAACCCGCCCCGGTCGGAAGCGTGTGGCAAGTGACGCACTGGAAGATGCCGTCGAGGTTGTCGGTGCGGTAGTCGGCGAGTCCCGTCACCGCGTTGCCGCTGGGGAGCGGAGTCCCGGCCGGAGCAAAGCGACCGGTCGTGTGGTGCCCGGTCAGCGGCAAGCTGGTCGGGAGCGAGTTGTCGACATTGCGATGGGGATTCGGCGGAAAGTGGATGGTCGCGAGGAAGTCCTCGAACTGCTGCATCTCGGTCGGCGTCAGCTGCTGGTCATCGCCGAGCAGTCCCTCGAACGCCGGATTGAACTCCTCGATCCCGTCGCGGTCGCCGCGCCAGTGGTGAGGCTCCTTGCCGATGATGTCCTGGAGCGTCTGCGTGCTCATCGGTCCCTTCATCGGATGCCAGTCCTGACATGCCGCGACGCCCGGCACCGACAAGCAGTTCTGATCCATGATCGACATCGACCCCGACGGATCGCCGAGATCCCAGCCGAGTCGATCCATGCGTGCATCGACGTGGCAGCTCCCGCAGGAGGCCTGGCCGAGACCCGAGGTCGAGTGCGTGTCGTAGAGCGCGAATCGCCCCTCCCGGATGGCCACCGGGGTGGGGTCGTAGAACGCGACCGTGTCGATCGCCACTTCGCTGCTGAGGTCGACCACGGTGATCGTTGCGGAGAACTTGTCGAGCGCGTAGAGACGGTCGCGCGCTTCGTCGAGCGCGAGCCCCGTCGGACCGGTCCCGAGCTCGACGGTCGACGCCGAACCCGCCCGGGCGCCGGCCGAGTCGACGATGACCATGTTGTTCGACCCCATGCCGGCGACGTAGGCGCGGGTTCCCGAGCCGTTCCAGACGATTTGACGGGGATCGCCGATCGACAGATCGCGCATCGCTTGGGGCACGGTTCCGACGGTGTAGTCGAGGTGATCGTTGAGGTCGATGACGCTCGTCGCGCTGCCGGTCGAGTCGACCAGGGCGATCAGCGATCGGACGAACGTCCCGGTCAGGTTGGGCTCGAAACGGATCTCGTTCGTCGCGTCGGTGCCGACGACCGAGACGGTGCCATCGATCGGGTGGACCGCGATGGCCATGCAGATGTTCATCAGTCCGGTGAGATAACCGACGCTCAGGGTGTCGGCGTCGATCACCGCGACATCGTGGTCGACGAGATGCCAACCCGGCAACCGACCGGACTCTCCGGCCAAGGGGCCGGTCACGAGCTCGGTCCAGTCCCCGCCGTTGTCATCCATCCAGAGCCCGAACTCGTCCTGCTTCACGATCAGCCCGACGGCGGGCGGAGTCGGCAGTCCCGCCGCGATCGGCGGATCGAACGAGGTTCCGGAATTGGGCGGCGGGTTGACGCCACCGTAGGGACCGAGCGGGCTCGACACGGCGTTGGGCGGGAACGACAGCGTCGCCGAAACGGCGAGCCCTCCCCCGAGCACCGTGGAGCGATTGCCGGACTCGAAGATCGCCGCGTACACCGTGCTCCCATCCGGCGAGACCGCGAGCGCTCGCGGATCCTCACCCTCGATGTCCAGGACAGTGGGTGCCGCAGCGAGATCGGACGGGTCGAAGACCCAGACCTGATTGACCTGCGAGCAGGTGACGAAGGCCTTGGGGGTCGTTCCCGCGAAGGCGACGTCGCACGGCTCGTCCCCGGTCCGGAGCGTGGCGACGAGGGTTCGCGTCGGAAGATCGATGACGCTGATCGAGTCGGAGACGTGGTTGACGACCCACGCCTGAGCGCCGAACGCTCGGACGGAGACCGGATCGAGACCCACGGGCACGGAGTCCAACGGGACCGCGGTCGCACTGGCGACGTCGAAGATCTCGAGCCGATCGTCGGCGGTGTTGACCGCGAGCAGGAGATCGCCCGACCGATCGAGCGGATGCACGTGAGGCGTCTCCCAGTTGACGAAGGAACCCTGCGCTTGGCTGACGCGCGATCCTCCGAGGATCCCGACGAGGATGACGAGGACGACGACGATGCGATCCATGGCGACCCGTTTCGCGTGCTCGGTGTTGGTTCGGTTCCGGCGCTTCGGCAGCGCGCGGGCTAGCCCTTCTCGGCGGCCGCAGAGGCGCTCGAGTTCCGGAGATTATCTCCGCTGGAACGGGAAGCGCCACCACGGCCCAGCCGCCCGTCCAAAAACCCAATCCGGCCAGAGGGCCCGCGCTTCCCGCGCCGGCGTCGAAAGCCCTTCAGGGGAGGTCAGTCGATGAAGACGACATCTTCGAGTCCCGGCTCGGGCAGCGGATAGCTCATCCTCAGCCGTGCCAGATGTTCGACGAGCACCCGCGAGATCAACAGGTTGCGGACCCATTTGCGGTCCGCCGGAACGATCATCCAGGGCGCCCACGGCGTGCTCGTCCGCTCGAGCACCTCCTCGTAGGCGCGTTGGTACTCGTCCCAGAGCTTTCGAGTCTCGAGATCACTCTTCGAGAACTTCCAACGCTTCTTCGGCTCGTCCAGACGAGCTTGCAGTCGCGCCTTCTGCTCCTTCTTCGAGATGTGCAGGAAGAACTTGAGGATCGACACGCCCTCGTCGGTCAACATCCGCTCGAAGTCGTTGATGTGATCGAAGCGTCGCTCGGAGACCTCGGGCGGAACGAGCCCGAGAACCCGCACGACGAGCACGTCACCGTAGTGGCTGCGGTTGAAGATGACGATCTCTCCGCGCTCCGGCGTGTGTTGGTGGACGCGCCACAAGTAGTCGTGAGAGAGTTCTCGCGGCGTGGGGACCTTGAAGGAGGCGACGCGGACACCCTGGGGGTTCGTGCCGTCGAACACGTGCCGGATCGTCCCGTCCTTGCCGCTGGTGTCCATCCCTTGGAGCACGATCAGGAGCTTGTGCTTGCCCTCGGCGTAGAGCAACTCCTGCAGGAGCTCGAGTCGACCGTTGAGCTCGGCCAGCTCTTCCTTGCCCTCGTCCTTGCGATCCGGGACCGCCGAAGTGTCGCGAGGATCCCACCGACCCAGATCGACCTTCGATCCCGGCTCCACCCAGTACTGGTCCACGGTTCCATCCTCCGTTCGACACCACTCCGACGACTTCTGTATCGCGATCGCGATCGGAGACTTCGCGGGACGCGTTCGATCCGATAATCCGCGGGTCCGCGAGCCGATGATCTTCTCGGTGTTTTAACGAGGATTCCCGGCCGGCGAGCCGATAATCCCCTCATTGTTCGGGGACGAGATCCGGCCCCGCTCCGAATCGGATCCGAAGGGAGCGACCCCGCCGAGCTGGCCGAGCCCGGTCGCACGGTGCGCGTCGCACAGAGCGAAAGGAGAGAATCATGAAGTCGTTCACGAAGGACCACGCCCGCGAGCTGTCCGCGCTGTTGCGCGAAGCGGTGGCGATCGTCGAAGACCTCGCCCACACCCGCCCCCTGGCCTTCAAGGGGTACCGAGGTGAGGCGTTCCTGGCGCGGGCCTACGCCGCGCTGGAGAAGACCCTGGCCCAGTCCCAGGGATCGGCGTCCGACCGCCCGTGCACCCAGGCGGAAGCCTCCTATTGGCAGCGTATCGAGAGCCTCGGCGACCCCGAGCAGCGCGTGTCCCTCCGCTGAGCTGAGCTCGGCGGACTCGCGCGCCTCGGGGGCGCGAGCGCGGCCCCGACAATCCGAAGCCGCACGAGGCTCCAGACCTTCCTCCGAAGGTCGGGAGCTTTTTTCGTGGAACGGCCGGACGACCCACCTCCCTCGCGAGGATCCTCGCCCCGAAGTGTTGGCCCCGACCTCGTCATCCCCCATCCTGCCGTCGTGCCGGGTGGGAGGAACCGTGGAACACGATCACTCGAGGCTTGCGATCCGCGCCCGCTTGAGCGCAGTGCCGCAGACGAACTACCTCCGCGACTGGATCTATGGAGGGATCGACGGCGCCGTCACGACCTTCGCCGTCGTGGCGGGGGCGGCGGGGGCCGAGTTCCCGCCGATCGTGGTCGTGGTCCTCGGTCTCGCCAACCTGATCGCCGACGGATTCTCGATGGCGGCGGGGAACTACTCGGGAACCCGGAGCGAGGTGGAAGATGTGCGCCGGATCCGTGCGATCGAGGAGCGTCACATCGACCTCGAGCCGGACGGCGAGCGCGAGGAGATCCGCGAGATCTTCCGCCTCAAGGGATTCGAGGGGCACGTGCTCGACGAGATCGTCTCGGTGATCACGTCCGACCGGGAACGCTGGGTCACCACGATGCTCACCGACGAATACGGGCTCCCCGCCGCGGTCCGCAATCCCTGGAAGGCAGGGCTCGCGACCTTCGTCGCGTTCGCGATCTGCGGCACGGTTCCTCTTGTCCCGTACCTCGGGGGATACTCCGACGCACTGACCGTGTCGGCGATCTTGACCGGCGTGACCTTTTTCGGCATCGGTGCCGTGCGCAGCCGTTGGTCCCTCGACGCGTGGTGGCGTTGCGGTCTGGAGACCCTCTTCATCGGGGGCGCCGCAGCCGCGCTGTCGTACGGTGTCGGACGGGTGCTCGGCCACCTGCAGAAGTGACGCGGGAGCCGCGATTCCAGGTTTGACAATCCGGGTGAGAATCTTTGCACTGAAGCGAAGGCCACGGTCCGGCCTCCGACGCAATCCTCGATCGCGAGGTCGCGTCGGGTGGCACCGGCATTGCCACCCCGGAAGAAGAGATACTGTCCCTGCGAAAGGGGAAGTCGTGCAGAAGATCGTCGCTCGTGACCTGATGTGCCGTGAGATCAGCACCGTACCCGTCGAGATGCCGATCGGTGAGCTGGCAGAGTTCCTCTCCGAGGAGCGCATCCACGGGGCGCCGGTGGTGGACCGGAGCGGAGAGCTGGTCGGCGTGGTGTCACGAAGCGACGTGATTCGAACAGTGGGCGAGGAGTCGGAGCATCCCGTGGATGACGCCTCGAGCCTGTGGGCCTTGGCGCTCCAGCAGCTCGACGAGGATCTCCGGGTCCGCGACATCATGACCGCCGATCCGATCACCGCTTGCCCCGAAGCGACGGCGGGTGAGATCGCCAAGCTCATGCTCGCCGAGGGCATCCACCGCATCCTGGTGATCGAGGGCGGCTCGGTGATCGGGATCGTCTCGGCGACCGATCTCCTCGGCGCCATTCCTCAGTACGAGGCGTTCGTCACGGCCAACACCTGATTCGACCGATGCGGTCGAGGTCCGAGCTTCCGGGCCTTGCCGCGCTCTCGAGTGTGCGACGTCCTCGGGTGATCTGCGGAGCCGCGGAGGCGACTCCGCCGATATGCTTGGCCAGCCGTCGTCAAAGCGGCAGCACCAACACCGAAGAGTGGGCCGAGCGAACGACGCGCTCGGCCACGCTTCCGGCGAGTGCCCGCTTGACCCCTGTCCTCCCATGGGTTCCGAGGATGATCAGATCTCGATCCGCGCTGTGCTCGACGATTTCCTCCACCGGGTGACCCGGCTTCGCTCTGCAGGGAACCCCCTCGCCTTCCCCGAGCCGCTTCCCGGTTTCCTCCTCGAGCATCGCCTGCACCTTCTCGAGGTGCTCGTCCTCGAAACGCTCGGGATCCCGGAGCGGGAAGAGCATGTTCCTGACGATCAACGGGGCGAACGACTCATCGATGACGTAGA
>JAGQRC010000348.1 GCA_020425835.1 Planctomycetota bacterium
GGTCGGCTTTCCGTTGTCCTCCATCGAGCACTCCGGCGTGGCCGATGCTCTCGAGCTCTTCGCGGCGGGCGGCCTCGCGGCGCCGGAGTTCCGCCGCTTCATCACCGAGGAGCTGCCCGATTGGCGTGCCCGCATCGATGCCACGGTCTGGCAACGCGTCGAGGCGGCCGGGAATCTCGACGACCGAACGGTGCGACAGCGACGCGGTCGGCTCGCAGCGTTCGCCGCCGAGGCCGCGAACGCCCTCCGCGATCTCGATGGTTGGGTGACGCCGACCGTGGCGATCACGCCCCCGCGGCTGAGTGAGATCACGACGCTCGATCGGTATCGAAGCGCCAACCTGCTCGCGCTCCGCAACACGGCGATCGCCAACTTCCTCGGTCTCTGTGCGATCACGCTCCCGGTCGGTCGAGACGACGCGGGACTTCCCGTGGGACTGCAGGTCCTCCACGCCGCAGGTGGCGACGAGGAGCTCTTGGCGATCGCCGCTCGGATCGAGCGGGACCTGGCAGCCCGTTGAGGAACTCCATCCGGCCGAGACCCCGAGTTCCCAACAACCCACGCGACCCGGGCGAGATCGCCCGCCGACGGCGCTGATGGGTTTTCTCCTCGCGTTCGGAAACGCGTTCTTCGAGTCACTCCGCGACGCCGCGGCGAAAATGAACGGGCGCCGCGAGTCCGCGACGGCCGTCGCATGGGGGGGCCGACTCTGGGTCACCCTGATCGCTCTCCCGCTGGCGTGGATCTCGAATGCGCGTTGGCCGACCACCCTCGACTTCTGGGGCGCCACGTCGGTGACGGTGTCGATCAACATCGTGACCTCGATCCTCTACGTGCGCGCGCTCCAGCGAGCCCCGCTCTCGCTCGCGCTTCCCATGCTCCAACTCTCTCCGGTGTTCCTCCTGATCACGGCTCCCTGGATCACCGGAGAGCTCCCGACGCCTCTGGGTATCGGTGGGGTCATCTCGACCGCGATCGGGACCTACGTGCTGAACCTCGGGGAGCGGTCCCGCGGACTCTTCGCTCCATGGGCATCCCTGGCCACGCATCCCGGGACGCGGAGCATGCTGATCGTCGCGATCCTCTGGAGCGTGAGCGCACCGTTCGACAAGCGGGCCGTACTCGCCTCCTCCCCGATGGTGTTCATCGCGATCTCCAGTGCCGCCATCACGCTCGGACTGACCGGCGTCCTGATCGTCCGTCGCCAGATCGGCAATGTGGCGCGTGGACCGACGATCGCGCGCCTCGGATCGGTCGGACTCCCGAGCGCGCTGTCGTCGATCTGCCAGATGCGCGCGCTCCTCGTCCTCGATGTCCCGACGGTGATCGCGATCAAGCGCAGCTCCGCACTCTTCGGGGCGCTGTGGGGACGTTGGTGGTTCGCGGAGCCGGTCCCTCCCTCCCGTGCGATCGGGTTGATCATTGTCCTCGCCGGGATGATCGCGATCCTGTTCTCACGATGATCGGGAGCCGCTTCGTGTCGGACGGGTCATCGAGCGTCGTCGGGACGAACCAGAATGCGCACGTCACGGACGTTGTTCCCGGTCGGGCCGGTGACGATCGCGTCGCCGATCGAGGCGAACAACGTCCCGGCATCGTTGGCGCTCAGAGCCGAACGCGGATCGCACCCCGCCGCGCGCGCCCGAGCGACCGTGGTGCCGTCGGCGACGGCCCCTGCTGCGCTCGAGTTGCCGTCGATCCCGTCGGTCCCCGCGCTGAGGAATGCGAGAGGGGCGCCTTCGATCGCGAGGGCCATCGCCAACACCAGCGATTGATTGCGTCCACCGATCCCCGGATGGCCTCGCACGGGCACGGTGACCTCACCGCCACTGACGATCGCGACGGCCTCTCCGGGATGCCGCTCCGCGAGCCCCTCGATCGCCCGGAGGTGGAGCGACACCGCGTCGTCGACGGTCGCCTCTTCTTGCAGGCACAGTCGCTCGGTGACGAAACCGTCGCCGTTGAGCCGAGCTTCGATCGCGCGCAGCGCGTCCTCGTTGTCGACGAGGGTCACGAACGTCGATCGGTCGAACGTGCCATCCCGCAGCGCCAAGGTGGATCGGTCGAGGCCGGCGAACCAAGCGCGGTAACGCTCCGGGATCGTGTGGACCAGGTCGTGGCGACGGAGAATCGCGTTGACCTCGGCAGGATCGGTGACGGGGGGCGGGAACGAGGGACCGGAGGCGACCAGCTCGGGTCGACCCCGCGGCACATCCGAGACGACGACCGTCCACTGACGGGCCGGCGCCGCGGCCTCGGCGAGTCGACCTCCCTTGACGGCCGACGCCACCGCGCGCACCCGATTGATCGCTTCGATCGACGCGCCGGACCGGACCAGTCCACGGTGGAAGGCTCGGCAGTCGTCGAGGTCGATGGCCGGGTCGATCGGCAGCTCCATCAGACTCGATCCCCCGCCGCTGACGAGGAACAGGACGCCGTCCCCACCGCCCAGTGATCCCACGAGTTCGAGCGCGCGCCGCGCCGCGCGGAAGCTCGCGAGCGTCGGCTCGGGATGTCCACCCGCGATGTGCTCCCAGAGCTCCGGTCGGACGAGAGGCGGATCCGGGGTGATCGCGAGACCCTCGAAGTCCTCGAGATCCGCCCCGAACCGGTCGGCGAGTGCGGCGCCCGCCTTGCCCAGGGCGACGATGGCGAGTCGGTCGACCGTGTCACGCTCGATGTCGCGTCCCGGGAGTGGCTCGTCCGCACGAGGATCGTGCTCCCCGCGTCGCAGATCGATCGCCGCGAGACCGGCCTCGAACCAGGCGACCAGTCGACTCCGCATCACGGCGCCGGAACGGGGTGACGCGGCGTCCCGCCCGCGAGCACCGCACCCAGGTCCTCGATCGCCATCGATGCCATGCGTCGCCGCGTCGCGATCGACGCGCTCGCGAGGTGAGGAGCGAGAACGACATCCGTGCGGGTGACGAGGCGAGGCTCCACCATCGGCTCTCGCTCGAAGACGTCGAGTCCCGCACCGGCGATCGTCCCGACCTCGAGCGCATCCGCGAGCGCGACCTCGTCGACCAACGGACCGCGCGCGGTGTTGATCAAGAAGGCGGTCGGCTTCATCCGCTCGAGCTCTCGCGCGCCGATCCGGTGATGGGTCTCCTCCGTCAAGGGCGCGTGGAGACTCACGAAGTCCGCCTGCTCGAGAAGCCCATCGAGTGTCGACCACTCCAACGCGAGATCGCGCTCCACCTCCGTGTCGAGTCGACGACGCTGGGCGTAGAGCAGTCTCATCCCGAACCCTCGGGCCCGACGCGCGACGGCCCGTCCGATCCGCCCGGCGCCGATGATCCCGAGCGTCGCGCCATGGAGATCTCGGCCGCAGAGGAGATCGAGCTCCCAACGTGTCCAACGCCCATCGCGCACGAATCGATCGCCCTCGACCACTCTCCGGGCGACCGCGAGGAGGAGCGCGAACGTGAAGTCGGCCGTGGACTCCGTGAGTACGCCGGGCGTATGGGTCACCTGTATTCCCATCGCCCGCGCCGCCACTAAGTCGATGTGATCGGTGCCGACGCTGATCGTCGAGATCACACGCAGCCGTCGCCCCGCGCGGAGTCGTTCCGCGTCGAGCGTGTCGGTCAACTGGCAGAGAAGAGCATCGACCTCGGGTAACGCCCGGCGCCATTCGTCGGGGTCCTCCGGATCGTCGAGGAAACGGACCTCGTTCGAGCTCGTGAGCGGCTCGACGAGATCGGGGAACACGGGACGACTGACGAGAACGATCGGCTCCATGGTCGTCGGGTCACTCGCCGCGCTTCGAGCGCCCGCGCGGCACCGGCACCGACAGGTCCTCTTCCTCCTCATCCGGAGCGGGAACCGTGCGGAGCGAGAAGCTGAACATGGTGCCTTCGTTCAGTCGGCTCGTCACCAACAGACGCCCACCGTGGGACTCGACGATGGATCGGCTGATCGCGAGGCCCATTCCCATGCCCTCGGACTTCGTCGTGTAGAACGGGTCGAAGATCCGCTCGACCGTCTCCTCGTCGATCCCCGGCCCCTGGTCGGAGACGGAGATCGCGACGTGCCCAGGGCGACGCTCGACTCGGATCACGATCGCGCGACGCTCTCCGTCGAGTCCCTCGACCGACTCCGCGGCGTTGCGGAGCAGATTGACCAGCACCTGCTGCAGCTGCACGCGATCTCCAGCGATCCACACCGGCTCCGACTCGGTGGCGACGGTGAGGCGCACGCTGTTGCGGATGTACTCCGACTCGATCAGTCGAGCCGTCTCCTCGACCAGGCGGCCCACATCGACGACCTCCTCGAGAGCCAAGCGACGACTGACCAGCGAACGCATCCGCTTGACGATCTCGCTCGCCCGTCGCGACGCGTTCTCCGCCCCTTCGAGGATCTCCGTGAGATCTCCGCGGGGGATCTCCGTCGAGTTCCGCAGCAGCCCGATCGCGGCCTGCGTGAAATTCGCGACCGCGGCGAGCGGCTGATTCAGCTCGTGGGCGATGCTCCCTGCCAACTCCCCGAGGGTCGAGAGGCGAGAGACATGAGCCACCTCGTCCAGGTGGCGACGAAGCTGCGACTCGACGTGTCGACGCTCGAGTTCGGCCGCCGCTCGGGCGAGCTGGAGCTGGATCACCGCGAGTTCCGGTATCGGCTCCGGCATCGGACGCGTGTCCATGACGACGAAGTGACCGACGATCGATCCGGTGGTCGAGATCAGCGGGACGCCGGAGTAACTCTCCAGCCCGAGTTCGACGAGTTCGCGGTCGCGCGGGAAGTGATGCTGGACGTTCTGCGCGTAGTGCACGGTGTTGCCGCGCACGACGACCTCACACGGAGTCCAGCGGACGTCGTACTCGTACGAGGACTGGATGCGGTCGACGTTCCAGTGCACGAGCACGCGGACGCGATCGGGGTGGTTCGTCGACTCGCAGACCAACACGTGGGCCACATCGAAGATCCTCCCG
>JAGQRC010000349.1 GCA_020425835.1 Planctomycetota bacterium
CCGCGCGGCGTGCTTCGTTCGCGATCGACTCTGGATCGGCGGTGAGCTCCGCCGCGCGTGGCGCTCCGGGCACGCCCGGGATCGCGGCGTCCTGCAGGACTACACGTCGATGATCCGCGGGCTCCTCGATCTCTTCGAGACGGAACAGCAGCTCGAGTGGTTCGACCTGGCGGTCGCGCTCCAGGAGACTCTCGATCGAGACTTCGCCGATCCGGTCGGCGGCTACTACCTCGCCAGCCGTCGGGAGGAGGGGTTGTTGATCCGTCAGAAGCCGGCCTTCGACGGCGCACTTCCGTCGGGCAACTCCATCGCTGCGCACAACCTGCTCCGGCTCCACCACTACACCCTGGACCCCGCCTACCGCGACCGTGCGGAAGCGTGCCTGCGCGCGTTCGCCGATCCGCTCGCGGAAGGCGTCGGGCTCCCCGCCATGGCGTGCGCGCTGGACGCTGCCCTCGACCACCCGCCGGAGGTGGTCATCGTCCTGCCGGATCGAGAGTCGGATGCGCACGAGTTCCTCGACCGCGTCGCCGAGTCGTTCGTCCCCGACCTTTCTCTCGTCGTCGCCGTCGAGTCCGATCTCGTCGACCGGGCCACCCGCTTTCCTTGGATCGCGGGCAAGAAGACGATCGATGGTCGGGTGACCGCGTATGTCTGCCGCGATCGAGTCTGCCGGGAGCCGACGACCGACCCGCACCGATTCGCCGAGCAGATCACGGCGGTGTCCCCATATCCCGCCGAGAGCCCTCGTTCCGAGGGCGGTCATTGACACTCCTCGGACCCCTTTCGAGAATCACGAGCTTTCCGACCGTCGCTCCCCGCGACCGGAGGTGTCGTGACCGCTGATCCCCTCTTCCCGAACGCTCCTCTCCACGACTGGGTCCGCCCGGTGCGCTTCGCGTTCGTCGACGATCGCCCGGATCTCGGCGGAACGAGCGAGCGCTTCGTGCAGGCGTTCGTCGATGGACTTCGGGCGGCGGCGCACGAGGCGGGTCACTCGATCGGCGAGCCCGACGAAGCGACCGACGCGTTCATCAGCACCGCTCGCTACGGCGTACCGATCGCTTGGCGGGAGTCGATGATGTTCGTCGGGCGCGGGAAGTACCGGCTCGAGGCGAAGCCGGCGCTCTATACCGTCGTTCACGTTCGACCCGACGAGCTCCGCGATGAGATCGAGCGGTTCGAGCTCGCGCTCCAGCCCGACGCGCCGGACGCCGCCGCGTTCGCCCGTCCCGGTCTGGCAGAACGATCTCCCGGTGTGCTGTACACCCAGGGCCGCCGGGGCGGACCGATGATGGCGATCGCCCGCGTCGCCCAGGCGCAGGCGAAGTCCTTGCGCGTGGTTCTCGCCGTCGGCGACGACGAGCCGACCTCGGCCTACCTGATCGACCTCGCGGGGGCCTATCCCCACATCCACTGCGTCGAGCCACGCTCGTTCTACCGAGAGCTCGTCGACCGCATGGCGACCGCGCTCAGCACACGAGAGATCGCCGAGCACCGCGCCGACGGTCCCGCCGTCTCGCTCGAAACATGGGACCAGCTCCCGACGCCGCGAGCGATGCTCCGCGTCTCCCGAGAGCTCGGCCGCCGGTCGTTCTTCACCACGAAGGTCCTGATCGGCGACCTCGTCCGAGTTCCGGCGATCACCGGCACGATCGCGAGCCAGTACAGCGAGGGCTGCTTCTCCACGTGGGATCCCGTGCTCGAGTCGATGGTGATCACCGCGACCGGGAGCGAGCGTCCGATCGACAAGGGGGATCTCGGGGAACGCGACATGGCGGTGGTCACCGGAATCACCGAGCCGCGGACCGGCGCGCTCTTCCGCCCGATCGAGGACCTCGCCGACAGCGGGCCGTCATCGGAGGCGGTCGAGTTCCGGTTGATCGACGATCGATTGCCGTGGATCGACGTCCACCTCGACGCGGTTCCGAGACGGGTTCCGGTCGTGAGGAGCAAGCTCCACGGACATCGGGGCGTTTCCGCCTACGATCCGAGCAGCGTCGAGTACGTGCCCCTTGCTCCCTCCTACTTCCGCTACCTCGTCTCCTGTTCGACGGAGGCGCAGGCGTGGGCCATCGAGGAAGCGTTCACCCGCGCGCAGTGCCTGCTCGATCCCGGCGATCACCGGGCGATCGCGTTCACCGTGCTGCCGGGACACGGAATGCTCGCGGTAGAGAAGTGGCATCCGGACCAGCCGCCGTTCCAGCTACTCCTCGACGCGATGGCGGATGGACGCCTCGAGATCTCCAACCGCGTTCCGCAGGGTCCGTTCGAGTACGGCGAGGAGCCGGGAAGCTCGCGACGACACGCGCTCCTCCCCGACGCCACCGAGTTCACTGCCCCGAACACCAGCACCTTCCGCGGCTCGAACCGCGGCTAGCAGTCCGTTGAAAAACTGCTTTCGAGGCGAGAGTCCGAGATTTCAAGACCAGTGCTTCCGGCGAAACGCAGTCGTATTGGCTCATACTTCGAGTTTCGACGGGTGTGCTGGGCGCAGGAAGCTCGGGCTCTCGGCCGGAATGAGTTTTTCAACGGACTAGTGGTCCAGTCTCAGAAACTCAAGCCGTACGACGCGGTGAAGTTGAAACCTTCCGGGGAGAAACCGAAGTCGGCGCGGAACAGTGCCTGGCGCTCGAGCGACGCGCGCATGCTGAACCCGTAGCTCGTCTTCGTCTTCCCGAACGAGAGCGAGTGCAGTCCGGAGGCGACCGAGCCCACTTCCGCGAACAGCGCCATCCCGAGCCGTTCGATCCGCACTCGCTTCGTGATGGTGAACCCCCGCGGGATTGCCCAGAACCGGTACTCGACCACACCGTGCCACGCAGCCTCTCCGGTGTATCGATTGCCGATGTAGCCGCGGAGCGTGTTGCTCCCGCCCAACGAGGGGAGCGCCCAGAACGGGACGTCCCCCGCCGTCGACGCGAGCATCCCGCCGATGGCGATGACATCCGTCGGCGGATGCTCCTCGTCCGGACTCCCGCCGTCGTGCAGGAACGGCGGCATCGGGACGATCGCACTTCCCTGGGCCGTGATCACCGCCCCGGAATCCCCGCCGGTCTGCAGCGGCGCACCGTCGACGGTCACGCCGATGTCGAACCCGTGATAGGGATTGTGCTGGCTGTCCCGTGTGTCGTAGCGCGCCCCCAGTCGCGTCCACAGGCTGTCGAACGAGTCGGCATCGTCGAACAGCTGCGGGAAGACGTGCTTCGTGTCCGGGACGTCGCTGACGACGCCATGGCTCAGGTTTCGATGCTCCGCTCGCACGCCCGCTTCGATGACCATGTCGTCACCGGGATCGGGGACCGTGTTCTGCAGCGAGAGCTCGAGCGCCGTCAACTCGTCGGTGAAGCTCGTCTCATCGCGCTCGCGAGTGTCCGGCCCGAGACCGAAGAACCGCCTGGTCAACGTCCGCCGATAACCGCCGCCGAAGGCGACGTAGCTCCGCTCCTCCTGCGCAACGCCGCCCCCCTCGAGTTCGCGGTGATGCCGCCAACGGCGCCAGTGAAAGCTGTAGCTCTGCTGTCCTTCGGAGGTGTACGACAGGTAGATCCCGGCGAACTCCTGGCGGCGTTGGTTGCGAAAGTCGATATCGGTGATCGACAGTCCCCCACCCGCGCCGACGTCACCCTCGAAGAAGAAGATCGGGACGACGAAGCTGCTGACCCAGAGACGATCGATGAGGCCACCGGGCGAGATCCTCCCCTCGGGGACATAACGCCAGCGCTCCGGATTGGCCAGGTCGCTCGGCAACGCGACCCGCGGAATTCGCCCGTTCGACTCGATCCCCATCATGGGATCGTGTTCGTCAGGCGACGGGTCGGGCGCGGCGTCGTTCGCCGCGAGGAAGACCGGTCCGAGCGGCTGGAGTCCGAAGCTCGGCGGCTCGACCGCGGGCAAGAGCGTCGCCGCCCCCGACACGACCAGGATCGACGCCAGAGACCCGAGAAACGCTCCGCCGCGCCGCTCCGCACTCCAACGGCGACGAACGCGCCTCCACCGTTTCGTCCCGTTCAGGATCATGAGTCTCTCCGTGCTACCCAGACGACGTTGGAGTGGGTTCCCCACTCCGGCTCGATGCGCTCGACGCGCAACCCATGGCGAGAGAGCAGCTCTCCCCAGCCCGACGCGGAGCGGAAGTGGAACGCTCCGAAGTCCCGCGTGAAACCGAGCGCCCGAGCGATGCGCTCGCCCCGAGCGACGCCGTTCGCCTCACCACCTCGGAGGTCGTCGTTCTTCGCGCAACCATCCCGCAGAATCAGTCGCCCTCCCGGAGCGAGTCGCTGGACCACCGCCTCGACGATCGACTCCTGCTGCTCGGCCGACCAGTAGTGGAGGACGTCGACCAACAACGCGACGTCGAACGTTTCCTCGCCGTGCGGGTGGTCTCGGACATCGCCGATCTCGACCTCCACTCGCGGCACGTCGCGCAGGACGGCGCGCAGGACTTCGACCTTGCGACCATCGACATCGATGGCGCGCAACCTCACGCCGGGACAGGACTCGATGATCCGGGTCGACATGATGCCGTAACCACACCCGACGACCCAGACGCGTTCCCGCCCTTCGAAGAGCTCGGGCAGATGCTCGACGAGGGGATCCTGCCGGCACTTCGCCGCCGCGTAGTGACCGACGACCGGGCCGACGTGACGATAGCGGTCTGCGACTCGGCCAGGCCAGTCCGACGCCGCGCGGGGCGCGCGGCCCGTCGCCCGGACGAGCGCTATGGGAAGGAACACGACGACGACGGCGGCGTCGATGAGGGAGGCCACCGCATACGCAGCGAGGGCCGTGGCCGACGGTCGCGTGGTGACGATCGCGGCGACCGCGATGAACGACCCCACGGCCAGTGTCGGGAGGACCAACTCGAGCGTGTTCGCCGAGAACGGATCGAACTCGGTCGTTC
>JAGQRC010000350.1 GCA_020425835.1 Planctomycetota bacterium
GACCGAGCTCCAGCCGATGTCCGAGAGCACCGGGAGGTAGCCGGGGTCGGTGAGGCGACCTCCCATTCGGTAAGCGCTCCCGAGCATGACCACCGATCCTCCGGCGTCGACGAAGTCGGCGAGCCGATTCCCCCAGGTCGTCGCGTTGCCAAAGGTCGAGCCGTCGGTGAAGGTCACCACCATCTCGAAGCTCGCGAGCGCGGCGGCGGTCGGGGTCACGACCCGGGTGTCGACGTAGCTCACCGGGACATCGGTCATCAGGGAGAGCTGCTCCCGGAAGAGCGGGCTGTCGTCCGCGCCGGGGGCGAAGAGGATGCCATCGGCGAAGGTCGAGCCGGCGAGCGTCAGGACGCCGGTGACCAGAAGGGCGAGTCGAGTCCGGTTGCGAGAGGCCACGGGAGACTCCAATCGGAGAGAGGGGCGAGCGATCCCAGGTGTCGCTCGGGGGGTCGGAACCCGAACGGGCGGCGTTTCCCGCAACGGTTCTTCGGGGTACCTTCCGCGCTGGACCGCTCGGCCCGGCGATCCAGCCTCTGGCCCCAACCTCGCCAGGAGATGGGAAGGGCCGCGCTCCGGCCTCCCAAGCCCGGACTATTCATGAACCGCGTCGCGAGAGGCCGTAAGGCGGGCGTCTTGCGGCTTCGCAACAGCGGGCTCATGAGTGGTCCTGGCTCATACTTCGAGTTTCGACGGGTGTGCTGGGCGCAAGAAGCTCGGGCTCTCGGCCGGAATGAGTTTTTCGACGGACTGCGAGGC
Organism: Planctomycetota bacterium; assembly: GCA_020425835.1. Next base: position 757 of record JAGQRC010000350.1, read on the forward strand.
TCAGGGTCTCGGCTCGACGACGGGAAGTGCGCATGCGCTGGATCTTCGCAGGGGTGTCGATCGTGGTCGTGCTGCTCATCGGCGGGGCGATCGCGCAACGGCTTCGAGACTCGACGACCGGGGCGCCGACGCCGGGCGGCAAGTCGATCGCTGCGGTGGAGGTGGGTCGCGTGACGCGCGGTTCGATCGCCGAGCGTCGGGTCTACAGCGGCACGCTCGAGGCGCGGGCCGAGTTCGTCGTCGCGCCGAAGGTCGGGGGGCGGATCGAGAAGCTCTACGTCGATCTCTCGGACGAGGTGCAGCGTGGGCAGGTCGTCGCCGAGCTCGACGATGATGAGTACGCCCAAGCGGTCGCGGAAGCGGAGGCCGACCTCGCCGTCGCGCGCGCCAACGTCGTCGAGGCGGAGCGGAGTCTCGAGATCGTCGACCGCGAGCTCGACCGACTCCAGTCGCTCCTCGATCGTGGTGTCGCTTCCGAGTCGGAGATGGACAGTGGTCGCGCCGAACGGCTGGCCAAGGTCGCCGCGCTCGATGTCGCGAAGGCGCGGGTGCAGCGGGCCGACGCCTCGCTCGCCGCCGCGAAGATCCGACTCGGCTACACGCGGGTGACCGCCGACTGGTCCGACCCCGACCCGACGCGCATCGTCGCCGAGCGGATGGTCGACGACGGTCAGACGGTCTCCGCCAATGCGCCGCTGATGACGATCGTCGACCTCCACCCGATCACCGGCGTGATCTTCGCGACGGAGAAGGACTACTCGCGGCTGCGAGTCGGGCAGCAGGTGCAGCTGACCACGGACGCCTTTCCGCAGCTGACGTTCGCGGGAACCATCGAGCGCATCGCCCCGGTGTTCCGGCCGAACTCGCGCCAGGCGCGGATCGAGCTCGCGATCGACAACGAGGACCATCGCCTCAAGCCGGGGATGTTCGTCCGGTCGGAGGTCGTGCTCGAGCGCGTCGAGGAGACGACGATCGTGCCGATCGAAGCGCTCGCGACGCGGGGCGGCTCCACCGGGGTTTTCGTCCTCCTCCCCGACGGGAAGACGGTCGCTTGGCGTTCGGTCATCGTCGGCATCCGCGAAGCGGGGCGCGCGCAGGTCGAGGGCGAGAACATCGATGGTTGGGTCGTGACGTTGGGGCAGCAGCTGATCGACGACGGCTCGGAGGTCTCGATCCCCATCGGCGGACCCGCTGGAGCGAAGGCCGGCGGCACGAGTGGGACGGAGCCCGGCGCATGAACCTGCCGCGCTTCAGCGTCCAGCGCCCCGTGTTCACGACGATGATCACCTTGATCGTGCTGACGATCGGCGCGGTCTCGCTCTCCCGGCTGCGCATCGACCTGCTCCCCGCGATCGAGACGCCGACGCTCACGGTGTCGACCGAGTACGAGAACGCGAGCCCCGAGGTGGTCGAGCGACTCGTGACGCAGATCGTCGAAGAGGTGCTCGCCACGGTTCCCGGCGTCGAGGAGATGACCTCCGTCTCGAGTGAGGGCAACTCGCGCGTCCAGGTGACCTTCGCGTGGGGGACCGACCTCGATGACGCGGTGGCCGACGTGCGCAGTCGTCTCGAGGATGAGCTCGACGAGTTGCCCGATGGAGTCGTGCGTCCGCAGATCCGCAAGTTCGACATCGCGAGCTTCCCGGTCGTGGTGATCGGAATCTCGAGCGAGCTCGATCCGGTGGAGATGACGGATCTGATCGATCGACGCGTTCGATACCGGTTCGCGCGGGTGCCCGGGGTGGCGCAGGCGGACATCTGGGGCGGCTTCGAGCGCGAGGTGCGGATCGAGCTCGATCCCGAGCGGATTCGCGCGCTCCGACTGCCGCTCGACGAAGTGCTCGATGCGATTCGCGATGCGAACCTCGACCGGCCCGCCGGTCAGATCGAGCAGGGGCAGTACGAAGTGACCTTGCGCGCGCCGGCGGAGTTCGCCGACCTCGACGAGATCCGGAAGACGGTCGTCGCGGTGCGGCAGGGCGCCGCGATCACCTTGGGACAGATCGCCGAGGTGCGAGACACGTACCGGAAGCTCACGCGGATCGCGCGGGTGAACGGCCAGCAAGGCGTGCGGATCGGCATCCGCAAGCAGGCGGACGCGAACACCGTCGAGGTGTCCAGCGCGATCCTCGCGGAGATCGATGCGGTCAACCGCGACTTCCCGCAGCTGAAGGTCGTTCCGGTCATCAACCAAGGGAACTTCATCGAGCGATCGATCGCGAACGTCGCCCGCTCGGTAGCCTACGGCGGTCTCCTCGCGATTGTCGTGCTGCTGTTCTTCCTGCGCAACGTGCGGAGCACGGTGGTCATCTCGCTGGCGATCCCCGTCTCGATCATCGCGACGTTCGCCTTCATGTACGCGGCGGGGCTGACGCTCAACCTGATGACCCTCGGCGGCCTGGCGCTCGGCGTCGGCATGATGGTCGACAACGCGATCGTCGTCCTCGAGAACATCTTCCGGCGACGGGACGAGGAGTCCGAGGGGCCGGTCGACGCGTCGGTGCACGGCGCGCGAGAAGTGGCGACCGCGATCGTCGCCGCCACCATCACCACGCTGGTGATCTTCCTGCCGCTGGCGTTCGTGCGCGGAGTCACCGGTCTGCTGTTCCAGGACTTCGCCTACGTCATCGTGATCTCGCTCATCTGCTCGTTGATGGTGGCGCTCACGCTCGTGCCGATGCTCGCGTCGCGACTGCTGAGACCGGTGGAGACCGACGCGCGAGCGTCGTGGTCCCAACGTCTGGTCGTCGCGTCGGAGCGCGCGTTCCGGAGGCTCGAGGAGGGTTACCGCGATCTCCTTCGCCGCGCGCTCCGGGTCCGGGTCGCGACGGTGCTCGTGGTGGTCGCGACGTTGCTCGCGAGCTTGCTCCTCGCGCCGTTCATCGGGACCGAGTTCCTTCCGCCGAGCGACGAGGGCGAGGTGCGCGTCTCCGGAGAGATGGAGGTCGGGACGCGATTGAGTCTGGTCGACCGCCAGACCAGCGTCATGGAGTCGGTGGTGATCCCGGCGGTCCCCGAGGCGGTGTCGTGGGTCGTGAACGTCGGCGCCTCGGGCCGCAACCCCGGCGACTCGTCGCTCGGTGAGATCCGGATGGCGCTGACGCCGAGCGCCGAGCGCGATCGCTCGAACACCGCGATCGCCGCGGCGCTCCGCCGCGATCTCGTCGGTCGCGTGCCCGGCATGGTCGTTCGCACCCGCGCGCCGCAGGGGCAGTTCCTGCTCGAGCGCGTGCTCGGTGGGCAGGAAGGGTTGAAGGTCGAGGTGCGCGGCTTCGATCTCGATCGCCTCGGGTCGCTCGCGACGCGAGTCGCGGAGTCGATCGCCGACGTGAGCGGCATCACCGACATCGACCTCGACGACACGGCCGGCGTCCCCCAGGAGAGCCTGACCATCGACCGCGACAAGGCGGCGGACCTCGGTCTCAGTGTGCGCGAGGTCGCCGAGGTCCTGGAGACGGCGGTCGCGGGTCGGCAAGCGGGCGACTTCCGGTCCGAGGGGAACTCGCACCGGATCTACGTCCAGCTGAAGGACGCGGAAGAGCTCGAGGTCGACGAGATCCTCGATCTGACGCTGCGCACTCCATCCGGCGAGGACGTCGCGCTCCGCAACGTCGTCACTGTCGCGTCGAGTCGCGGCCCGATCCTGATCAACCGCAAGGACCAGCAGCGCATCGCCACGATCGAGGCGAACGTCGCCGACCGCGATCTCGGCTCGGTCGCCGCCGACGTCCAGGATCGACTGGCGACCGTCCCCCGACCGGACGGCTACGACTTCACGATCTCCGGGAGCTTCGAGGAGCAGCAGAAGGCGTTTCGCGAGCTGATCGTCTCGCTGATCCTCGCGCTCGCCCTCGTGTACATGGTGCTCGCCTGCCAGTACGAGTCGCTCCGCGATCCGCTCGTCGTGATGCTGTCGGTGCCGTTCGCGGCGATCGGCGTGTTGGTGACGCTCTTCGTGACGAACACGACGCTGAACCTGCAGAGCTACATCGGTTGCATCATGCTCGGCGGCATCGTCGTCAACAACGCGATCCTCCTCGTCGACCAAGCGGGCAAGCTGCGCGTCGAGGAGGGCTACACGACGGCCGACGCCGTCGCCGAGGCGGGCCGCCGCCGACTGCGCCCGATCCTGATGAC
>JAGQRC010000351.1 GCA_020425835.1 Planctomycetota bacterium
CCGTCGTCCTCCCTGCGGCGCGACGACGGCATGACGTGGACCCGCTGCGCCTCCCCGTCCATCCCAGCCGGTGGCGGCTCCGGGGTCTTCTCGGTGATCGCGGTCGACAACCCGGGCCACGCCGGAGGCGTCGAGATTCGCGTCTATTACCAGACCGGCGGCGGCGCGCTGCGCGTGATCCGCTCCGACTCGACGGCGGTCGGCTTCGACAAGTACATCGACTTCGACCTCGGGAGCGATCAGGAGATCCTGCCGGCGACCGCCGCTGGCGACGCGAGCGGCTTCACACCGACCGGCCGAGTCGCTCCACTTCCGAGTGGCGAGTACGGTCTCTTCTTCGTCCCGCAAACCGACTCCTACGTCGGCTTCGCGGAGTCGGCCGATGGTCTCACCGGATGGTCGGTGACCCGCGACGCGGGGGACCCCCTGCTGTCGACGTCGGCCAATGCCCTCGCGCCGGATCCCGCGCGACCCGAGATCAAGGAGCTCGCGGTGGTCGACGCGCCCGGCGGCTGGACCGTCTACTTCGACGGCGCGATCCCCGGCGGCTCCAGCTTCAACCGCGCGGTCGGCCGTCTGTTCGTCGGCTCGCCGGTCGAGTTCGTCCGCGGCGATTGCAACGGTGACGGCGTCGATGACATCGCCGACGCGGTCTGTGCGCTCGGATACCTCTTCCTCGGGGCGGCCGCGAGCTGTCTCGATGCCCTCGACTCGAACGACTCCGGCATCCTCGACATCGCGGATCCCGTCTACCTCCTCGAAGCGCTCTTCGTCAGCGGCCCTCTACCCCCCGCGCCGTTCCCGAGCTGCGGCACCGACCCGACCGGAGACTTGCTCGACTGCGTGCTGGGTGCGATGGTCTGTCCCTGAGGCGCGCGTCGGGGAGCTCGCTCGAAGTCCACGAAGAGGGGTCGCCATGCTCGGGGTCGGTGATGATTCGACGCCGCTCGCGCGCGGCCTTCCCGCGTTGCTCGTGATCGGCGTGCTGATCTACGCCATCGCCGAACAGGAGTGGGATGGGCTCGCCTATGTCGTCGGGATCCTGCTGCTCATCAAGGTCCTGCGGTCGGGTCGCTACGAGTGACGCGCCACTGCGCAGCGGCGGGGGAGAGACGATGGATCCGAAGACCGCACTCCGATCCCTGTCCGCGGCGCCTCGCACGATCGAAGCCCTGACTCGAGGGATGAACGACGCGAAACTGAGGAAGAAGCCCGACGCGAAGAACTGGTCGGCCCACGAGCTCCTCGCCCTTCTCCGTTGCTGCGCCGATCTCTGGGCCAAGTTCATCGCGCGCTGCTCGAGGAGGATTCACCGGCACTGCGTCACGTCTCGCCGCGCGGTCTCCTGAAGAAGACGAACTACCCGGAGCTCGATTTCCGGACGTGGTTCGCGGCGTACTCGGTTCAGCGTCGGGAGCTGGTGAAGACCCTGAGGGCGCAGGCTCCGGACGACTGGGGTCGCGGCGCCACGTTCACCGAAACACCCGCGGGAGAGACCAGAACGTCCTCACCCTCGCGCAGCGCATCGCGGACCACCAAGCGGTTCGATCCGATCGCGCGCGTCCTCGCCGCTCGCTGATCCGTCGATCCCGACGTCCGTCGGGCCAAACTCCCGGCCAACAAGAACTTGGAACGTGCCTGTCACGGCGGGGCGCTCCTCGCCAGAATGGACCGTTCAACCCGGTATCGAGGCGTCGCAGGTGCAGGGCGGGAGCGAGGGTCCATGGGCGTCGTGAAGAAGATCGTCGGAGTCGTGGTGTTGGCCGTCGCCGCGGTCGTGGCCTACGTGGAGAGTCGAAGCGCGCCGGAGTCGGGTGGGACCCCGACGGTGTCCCCGAACTCCCCGCCCTCGACCCCTGCGCCGACGAAGCCCACGCCGACGAGTTCCACCTCCTCGACCGCGACGACGCGGGGCGAGGGCGAGATCCGGTCCGAGGACCAGCGGATTCTCGATGCGTTCCGGGCGGAGCGGTCGGGGTTCATGGTGACCGTGCGCGGCACGGTCGAGCGGACGCTCCCCGACGACAACGAGGGCTCGCGTCACCAGAAGTTCATCCTGCGGATCGCCCAGCGGCACACCGTGCTCGTCACGCACAACATCGATCTCGCGACGCGGGTCCCCGTGCACGACGGAGATGCGGTGACGATCCACGGGCAGTACGAGTGGAGCGACAAGGGCGGAGTGCTCCACTGGACCCACCACGATCCGCAGAAGTTTCACGAAGAGGGATGGATCGAGCACGACGGGAAGCGCTACGAGTAGCGTCGTCACCAACCAAGAAGGAGTGACTCATGCGCAGCGTCCCGACTCTCCCGCGGGCGGCTCTCGCTCTGGTCGCGTTGCTCGCGCTCCGCGCCGACTTCGCGTCGGCCCAGCAAGGCTTCCTGATCGACGACTCGGACCAGCGCGTGAGCTACGATTGGATCTCGAACTCGCTCCAAGATCTCGGTATGGACGAGGTCGCCCTGTCGATCCCCGGGCCGTTCGATGAGGCGATCGCCGACGGCGGCCTCGGTCCCGACCACGAGCTGCAGATCGGCGCGGCGCAGACCTCGGACATCCTCGCGTCGTCGTTCACCGCCGCCGGCTCGACGACGTTCCTCTTCGCCTCCGGGGAGTTCGCGCAGGGCGGACACGCCGACCTCGAGGCGCGGAGCTTCTTCTACCTCTACTTCGAGCCGGCGCTCGCCGGAACGCTGACGCTGACCGGGAACCTCTCTCAATTCGGCACCGGGTCGACCGCGCTCCTCTCGATCACCACCTATGGCGGGAGCTACGAGGCGGAGGTCGCCGGCACGGAGACCGTCGACTTGACGATCCCGATCGAGCTCGGTGAGTTCTACTCGATCCAGATCACCGCCAAGGTCGACTTCTTCGTCGACGACATCTTCTTCTTCGAGACTTCGGCCTCGGGCTCGGCGAGCTTCGAGATCACCGGGCTCCTCACGGAGAGCCCACCGTTCATCCGGTCGGACTGCAACGCGGACGGCAGCATCGACGTCTCGGACGCCATCGTCGCGCTCGACGAGCTGTTCATCGGAACGGCGTCGGTGCCGTGTCGCGCGGCGTGCGACTCCAACGACGACGACGGCTTCGACATCTCGGATGCCGTGTACGTGCTCGCGCATCTCTTCGTCGGAGGCCCTCCGCCGCCCGCACCGTTCGGCTCGTGCGGCGGCGATCCGACGCCGTCCGCGCTCCCGTGCGGGAACTACTCGGCCTGTCCGTAGCACCTCCCCGGTTCCCTCGTTGAGCATCTGTCCCCCGATTGCCGGGCGAACTCGGAACGGCGCGTCGAACGATGCGGGCCACGGAAGTGTCATCGGCGCCCGCCGTTGAACCGACAACGCCTGGTAACTCCCATTCCGGCCGAGAGCCCGAGCGTCCTGCGCCCAGCACACCCGTGAAAACTCGAAGTATGAGCCAGGGAGCCGTCGGAGCGACCGGATCCGTGGTTCTTGATCGGGGTCGACCCTGGGGCTACCGTGAGGAACACGCAGACCATTGCAAATCGGGGGGTAAGCATGCGCTCGAGCTGGGTCCTATGGATCATTCCCGTGCTCTTGACGTCTCTCACTCGAGGTCAGGACACGCTCGTGTTCCAGCAGGGCGTCGACGGCTATGGGGGAACCTATGACGGGTCATTGTCCGGGACTCAACCCGACACGATCCTCGACGGGCAGGGCGTCGGCTGCTCGGGGTTGGGGATGACCGCGCTGCTCCATGGGCTGCTTCGTTTCGAGGACATCGTCGGTTCCGGACCCAACCAGATTCCGCAGGGATCGACGATCCTCTCCGCGACCTTGACCCTACAGGTCTTCAACGGTTCCGCCCCGCGAGGAAAGACGCTCACGACCACCGTTCATCGGATGCTCCAACCCTGGAGCGAGACCGACACCTGGAACGACTGGGTGGATGGGATCCAAGCCGATGGCTCCGAAGCGACGATCGCCTCGGACAACTCGTTCCTCGGGGCGGCCTCGGGTCCGTTGGTGATCGATGTGACGAGCAGCATCGCCGAATGGGTTCGCTGCGGCAGCTCCAACTACGGTTGGGTCTTCATCGGCGCGGGATCGAACGATGGTTGGCTCGCGTACGATTCCGAGTCGGCGACGCCGGCCGACCGACCGCGGCTCTCGGTGAGCTTCGTGGTGCCGGGGGGCGTCGTCCTCGGGACCGGGAAGTGTGTGGGGCAAGCGCTCACTCCGATCGATACCCCGCTCGCGGAGGACAACTTCGGTTGGTCGGTCGACCTCGATGGCGATCTTGCCGTCGTGGGGCGCTGCAATGGCGACAACCCACTCGCCCCCAACGACTCCAACGCCTATCTCTACCGGCGTGACGCGTTCGGCGTCTGGGTAGGGGAGACCGACCTGTTGTCGCTCTGCTCCGCCATCGGGGATCCCTCGGCCGGGAGCCAGTTCGGCTACGCGGTCGCGGTCAGCGGGGATCGCGTCCTCGTCGGCGCGCCGCGCGACGATGACTTCGGAAGCACACCCGAAGCCGGGGTGATGTTCGCGTTCCGCTACTCGGCTCCCGTCTGGGTCTGCGAACAGCGGGTCTCCGCTCCGGTCCCGATGGCGGGGGATCTGTTCGGGTCGTGTATCGCCATCGACGGTCCGGTCGCGGTCGTCGGTGCCCCAGGAACGGCTGCGGGGAGCGGAGCAGCCTACGTGTATCGCTACGACGTTCCGACCTCGACCTGGATCCTCGACGACACGTCGGGTGCGCTCTCCGGTCGGCTCGATCCCTCGGTCGCCGTGACGCCGGGCGAGGCGTTCGGGAGCGCCGTGTCGATCCGCGCGGATGAGCTCATCGCGGTCGGTGCACCGATGCGGGGCGTCGGGGGAACCGTGCCGCTGTTCTAGTACGACGGCTCGCAAT
>JAGQRC010000352.1 GCA_020425835.1 Planctomycetota bacterium
TCATGACTCCCTCGATGATCTGGTGGGCGTGGACCCGGGTGTCGAGGAGGTTCGAGAGACCGACGTGGTTCGTCAGACGCAGCAGGTTGTGGACCTGCGAGATCCGCAGGTCGCCGTCGATCAGGACGACTCGGAAGCCCTTGCGGGCGAGCGCCACTGCGAGGTTGATCGACACGGTCGTCTTGCCCTCGCGGGCGATCGCGCTGCAGACCATGAGCGCTCGGATGTTCAGGTCGGCGCCGATACTCTGGATCAACGTCGCGGCCGTGTTGAACTTCTCCGAGATCTCGCTCTGGAGCGGAGCCCCGGTCAGCAGACGGTCGTGCTCACCCTCCTTGGGGATGATCCCGAGGAGCGGCAGGTTCAGGTGGCGACGAATGTCGTGCTCACTCTTCACGCGAGTGTCGACGTACTCGACGATGTAGATCACGCCGAGAGCGAAGATGAACGCCATGAGCATGGTCAGCGTCAGCGGACCGACGCCTCCACCGCGAGTCGCGACCGGATCCGCCTCGATCGCCGGATCGTAGACGACGACCGAACCGGAGCGGCTGTCGGCGTGCCACTGAACGCGCTTCTCGACGTCGCGCAACTGGGCGAGCCGGGTCTTCGAGTCCTCGAAGGCGGCTTCACGCGGCGCGAACTCCTGGCGCAGCGCCCGGATCTCCCGGAGCTGGCCGGTCAGTCGGTCGCGCTGCTCGGCGTTGACGTCGCGCTGCAGCTGAATGTGGGCGTTCGCGTTGATCAGCTCGTTGGTCTCCCGGGAGAACTGCGCGAAGCTGTCCTCGAGGAGCTTCTGCTGCTCGAGCGCAAAGGCCTTCTCGAGCCCGCGAATGCGCTCGGTGATCCGCTTCATCTCGGGGTGTGACGGATCGAGCGTGGTGACCTGCGTCTCGTAATCCAACTTGGCCCGGAAGAGCTCGTCACGGATCTGCTCGAGGCTCCGCGACGTGGCCATGCTGGCGAGCTCGATGTCCCGCGCCGCCCAGGACTCCTGGTTGAGCCGCTTGCGGATCATGCGCTCGTTCGTGCGCATCTTGGTCTCGAGCTCGGTGTCGCGCGTCTGGTACTGGATGATCGTCTCTTCGATCAGGCGCTCCCGATCGGAGAGATTCTCCCAGGTGACACCCTTCTTGACCTCGTTGAGCTGGTGCGTCGCCGTGACCAGTCCCTCTTCCGCCATGTCGATCTTGTGACGGAGCGACTCGAGATAGTCGTTGAGATGCTCCCGCGCCTTCTCGTCGTGGAACTGCGCGGCGCCCTCGACCATGGACCACGAGAACATCAGCGCGATGAGCTCGTTCTCGCCTTCGGTGGTCACCTCGGCGATCTGTCGATCACTGTCGGAGCCGACTTCGAGGTGAGCCGAGATCGCGTCGGTCAACTCCGAGAGTCCCTCCTCGCCGTCGCCGTACCGCTGCTGCACCGCGAGGGTCCCCTGCCGGATCCATTCGGGGAACTCGCCCTCACGGAACTCCGGGCTCTGGAACTCGACGTCGCCGCGGGCGAGCTCGGCAGCGCGACGCAGGACCGGCATGTGGGTCAAGGTCGAGTACTTGGTCGCCAAGGTGACGTTGTTGAGCGGGTCGATCGGGATGTCGAGCGGAAGGACGCTCGACCCCTGGTCGGAGCCCAGGATGATCTTCGAAGTCGCCCGGAAGCGGTTCTGCTCGCTGTAGTTGACCCAGACGAGGTGGGCGCCCACGATCAGTCCGAAGATGGGAAAGAAGAGAAGCCATCTCCTCCGGATGATCGCGAGATACTCCTTGAACTCCATCGGTTGCCTTTCACACGCGCATCTCGACCTCGGGCGTCCATTCCCGAGGTGCGCCGACGCGGTCCGGCCGAGAGCACAGTGTCGTGTTCTCCGGATGGTCGACAGAACGGGGCTCCCGGCTTTGGTCCGGAACCTACTCCGTTGCTATCGGAAGGGCTCGCTCGCCAGCTTGAAGGTATTTTTGGACGTCGAGTGCGCGCTCCGCGCGGGGGACCGATAACGGGGTGTCCGCACCGCTGGCCTCACTCCGGGAGATCTGCTAACCTCCGCGCCCTTCGGGCACTAGCGGATCACGGGCACCTGGGTCCCGATTCGCGCCGCCCGACCGATCTCTCGAAAGGATCTCGACCGATGTCGCTCGACCCTCTTCGTCGATCCCGGACCCGGTCGCGGGGTAATACGGAGACACGTTGGCGCGTGCTCTTCGGGCAGTGCGGGCTCCCACTGGCTCGCGCTTGCGCACTGGCCAGCGTCGCGCTCCTTCTCCCCTCCTGCGCGTCGGAGCAGCCGAAGGAGGAGCCCGCTCGATTCGAGACGACGCGCTCCTATCAGAACATCGTGCTGGTTCGCGCCGGCGACAAGCGCACCGACAAGCACGTCGGTTATCTCGTCGAGATGATCATGACCAAGCCGGGCGTCCAGGATGTGGCCTACGAGGTCCAGGACATCGGTGCCCGCGGACGCGGGTACTACTTCGCCGACGGGTCGACGTACCGATATCTCCCGGACGGTGGGGACGAGAGGGTGGGCGTGTTCGAGGCGAACCGAGCGATCGGGGTGCTCCTCGGCTACGAGGGGGTGTTCAACCTCCAAGACCATCATCGCTGACCGCCGCGGGCACCGCTGACCCACAGCCGGTGGCAACAGACCCGTCGGCGGCGGCAACACTGACCCGTAGCCGGCCGACGACGGCCCAGGATCCATGGGGGGCGCCGCATTGAGCGAGGCGAACCGGAGTGAGCGTGGCGGATCGACCGACGGACGTGCGCTGTGGAGGGTGCTGATCACCGTGTTCACCGTGGCGCTCGCGGTTCGAGTCGCGGCGCTCGTCGAACTCTCCCGAGTCGACCCCTACTTCGCCACGCCAGTCGTCGATGAGCTGACCAATACCCAGGAGGCGATCCGCATCGCGCGAGGCGATCCGATGACCGCCCCGTTCTGGAAGCCTCCTCTCTACCCCCACGTTCTCGCGCTGACCCTGTTGGCCGATCCCCCGAACCCGGCAGCGGTCTACCGGACACTCCCGTCGCCGTGGATCCCCAAGGGCGCGCAGGCGGTGATCGATGCCGCCACCGCCGCGATGATCGCCCTTCTCGCGCTTCGCCTGGCGAATCGCGCGTCGGGGTGGGTCGCCGGACTGCTGTACGCCTTCTCGTTCACGCCGGTGTACTACGTCGCACAGATCCTCGACACGACGCTGTTCACGGCGCTCTGCATCGGCGCGCTCCTCCTCTTCGATCGCGCCCGTCGCCAGGACGACGCCGTCGGCTGGCTTCTCGGCGGGATCACGTTGGGCGTCGCGGCCGCCGCGCGCGCCCCGGCGCTCTTCTTCGTTCCGGTCGCCCTGCTGCTCCCCTGGCTCCGACGCGCGAAGACCACCGACGCGGAGGCACCCGTGTCGATCTCCCGACTCGCCCTGCACTCGGCAGCGATCCTGTTCGGGACGATCGCGGCGGTGCTTCCGGTGACCCTGTCGAACTGGAAGTTCGGCCACGACCGAGTGCTGATCTCGTCGAACGGAGGCATCAACTTCTACATCGGCAATCGCCCGGGCGACGAACCGGGAGCCGATGGACTGACCTCGGTCAACGCCGGACCGCGATGGCGCGCGCTCCTGAAGGAGGTCGACCCGTCACTCGCGCCGTCGGAGCGGTCGCGTCGATACTATGCCTTGGCGTTCCGCGCGATCGAGTCGGATCTCGGAGGCTTCGTCGCCAAACTCGGTCGCAAGGCGATCGCCCTGTTCGACGCCTACGAGATCCCCAACAACAAGAACTTCGTCGAGGAGCGAGGCCGCTCCTGGGTGCTCACCCTCCTACCGGGACGTACGGCCATCATCTTCTCGATGGGGATCGTCGGGTTGATCTTCCTCGGCAAGCGACTGCGCGGCCGCCTCGCGCTGGCGGGATTCGCGCTGACGCAAGCGCTCGGCATCGTCGCGTTCTTCGTCGCCGCCCGCTACCGAGTGCCGATCCTCGCCGTGTCGTGCATTCCGGCGGGAGCGTGGCTCGCGACGGCCTTCATCGAGCGCACGCGCTTCCCGCGACTCGTTCCATCGATTCTCGTGGCCGTCGGTCTCCTCGTCCTGACGCACAGCGACCCGCTCGGACTCGAGTCGCGGTTCGAGTCCTATGTGGTCGACCCGCTCGCTCTCGCCCACGCCCAGGAGTATCTGGCGCAGGAGCGACCTCAAGAGCGAGCCGAGCACTCCCGAGCCGCCGAGGAGCTCTATCGACGCGCGCTCGTCATGGACCCCCACTATCCGGAGGTGTCCCACAACCTCGCGCTCCGCGCGCTCGCCGAAGGGAACCTCCCGGAGGCGGAGCGGCTCTGCCGTCGCGCGGTCGAGGGCGAGGACGATGCGTTCGCCGAGGGCTGGAACACGCTCGGTCAGATCCTCTTGGCTCGAGGCGAGAACTCGGAGGCGCGAGCGGCGTTCGATCGGGCGCTGAGGATCGACCCGACCTACTCGAAGGCCTACGCGAGTCTCGGACAGCTCCTCGAAGCGCAGCAGAACATCGAGATGGCCTACGCCAACTACCAGCTCGCGCGGAAGTACGACCCATCCGAGACGCTGTACTTCATCCTCGAGGCGCGCGCGCTCGGGAAGAAGGGTGAGCCCGAACGCGGTCTCCGTCTTCTCGAGGAGACCGAGGCGAGGCTCGAGGTCCCCCCCCAGCGTCGAGAGATTCTCGAGGACGTCCGCGCTCAACTCATCGATCGCGGTCGGCGTCAAGATCCGACCCTGCTCCCGCCCGAGCTCGACCCGGCCGGCCCCGACGAGCAACCCGACGACGGATGATCGGCCGCGGAGTCACTGCTGCGTGAACAGGGTCACGTAATCCGAGCGGACCGACGTCGCCTCGCCGCCACTCCCGAGCCAGACG
>JAGQRC010000353.1 GCA_020425835.1 Planctomycetota bacterium
CCCACCGAGACTCCGGCGGCGCCGACCTCGACCCGCAACAGTTTCCAAATGACGACCTCGGCCAGGGCGCCCGGGCTGGATCCACCGAGGACTCGAACGTTCAGGTAGCGGGTCTCATCGCTGAGACCGAAGGCGAGATAGCCGTCGACCACTCCGCGCAGCTCGAGCGCGGACGACGGACTCGAGCTGCCCTCGACTCGCACGAGTGTGCAACCACTCGAGAGAGACACCAAGACCAGACCGATGGCCCACCCGCCGAGACGGAGACGCTCGCTGGCACGCCGCCGCGGAAGGAGCCCTGGGTCGATCCGTCGTTTCGTCGCACTGTTCAACACCGAACCTCGCTCTCGAGCCCCAGCGAAGGACCAACCGCGATCCCCACGCCGAGTGCGCATCGAAGCGATCTTCGGACAAGACTCCGTGCGGAGCAAGCGCTGGTGTGGGGTGAGATCAGGCCTCGGCGAGCCCCTCGCGGATCGCGAATCGGGTCAATTCGACGCGGTTGTGCAGGTCGAGTTTGCGCATGATGTTGTGCGTGTGGCCCTCGATGGTCTTCACGCTCAGGCTCATCAACGCTGCGATGTCCTTCTTGGAGAGCCCGCGCGCGATGTACCGCAGAACCTCGACCTCACGAGGCGAGAGCTTGAACCCGCGCGTCTTCAGACTGTTCGCCACGCGATAGCGACCGCCCTCTTCGACGAGGCGCTCGCGCACGTCGGATGAGAAGTACATCTCCCCCCGAGCGACGTCCCGGATCGCCTGGAGCACCTGAGGCGGCGATTCGGACTTCGTCAGATAGCCGGATCCGCCGGCGGACAAGGCCCGCTCGATGTAGTGATCGTGGATGTAGGCGCTGAGAAAGATCAGCGCGATGCCGGGGTGCTGTCGACGGATGCGGTCGGCGGCATCGAAGCAGTCGAGCCCCGGCATGTCGATGTCCATCAGGACGACGTCTGCGTCGCGTGACCCGAGGACCTGGACGGCTTCCTTCGCATCCGACGCGGTTCCGACCACTTCGAGCCCCGGCTCCGCCTCCAGGAACCGACACACGCTCTCCCGCACCAGTGCATGATCGTCCACGAGAAACACGCGAACGTCTCGCGTCATCATTTCGGTCCCCACCGCGCCCCCTCTGTCTCGGAACCCCAGCTCGCTTCACTTGGCCAAGCGCCGTCTCCACCCTCCTTGGAAGTGTCGACGGAGCCGACACCGATGGAGTGCCATTCTGGGGGTTCGGGGGACGCGCGAATATGGGCAGAAAGACCCAACTACTGCCCCGGGGTGAGGAGCGCCGATCGCGTCACGGACGCCGAGCCGGTGGGAGTCCGCCGGCGGTACCACTCACAAGTCCCCACCTCAGCACGAGAACGGCGATCGAGTCCCCGTCAGGCCGTGATCGCCGCGCCCCGACCCATGTCCCAGACCTTCCAGGGTGCGTTGCCCGACTTCCAGTGCTTCCGCAGCAGTCGCAAGTCTCGAATCGTGTCCGCGCACTGCCAGAAGTCCTCATGGCGATATGCAGCCAACTGGCCATCACGAGCCAATCGCTCCAACGCACAACGCTCGAGACTGGTCGCGTCACTGTCGAGATACCGGAACACCTCGGGCTCGAAGACCATGAACCCGCCGTTGATCCAGCCCTCTCCGACCTGGGGCTTCTCGGTGAACTCGCGCACGAGGTCCCCTTCGAACTCGATGCCGCCGAAGCGAGCGGGGGGCCGAACCGCGGTGATCGTGGCGATCCGACCGTGTGAGTGGTGGAAGTCGAGCAAGGCGTCGATGTCGACGTTCGCGAGTCCGTCCCCATAGGTGAGCATGAAGGGCTCGTTCTTGAGATACGGTTGGAGCCGACGAAGCCTCCCGCCCGTCTCGGTGTGCATGCCCGTGTCGATGAGCCGCAGGAACCAGTTCTGCCCCTCGTTGTCGAAGGAGTCGATGTCCCCCGTGGCCAGGTCGACCGACATGCTCCCGCTCAGGCTGTGGTACTCGACGAAGAAGCGCTTGATCGTCTCTCCCTTGTATCCGAGAGCGACGACGAAGTCGTCGTGCCCGAAGTGGGAGTAGATCCGCATAATGTGCCACAGGAGCGGCTGACCGCCCACTTCGACCATCGGCTTGGGACGCACGTCCGTCTCCTCGGCGAGACGAGTGCCGAGTCCCCCTGCGAGAATCACCGTGTTCAAGGTCCAACCTCCGGATCGAGTCGGGAAAACCCCTCATCGGGGACTATCGGCAGAACGGCCGGATGGGTTGGGGGAAACTCCAGAGCACGTCTCCCGTCGAGCCGCCGTTCTTCCGATATGGAGGAAGGCCGACAGGAGGGCCCGCGGATGGCACGGATCCTGGTCGTCTCCCCGACCTTCCCCTACCCGACCCGAACCGGTTTCGACGTGCGCCTCGCCGTCCTCGTCGAAGGGCTGGCGACCGAACACGAGGTCCACCTGCTGTCCGCGGCCTCGCCTCCTTCGCCCGCGGCCTCGAGTCGCGTCCCCGTCCACGTCGCGAGTTGGGAGTGCATGGCGGCGGATCGAGACGGGCAAGGATGGCAACGCTTCGCCCGACGCCTCTACCGGCGCGTCCGACGTCCTTCGTTCGTCAGCTGGGCATACCGACCCGACCGCCTGATCGAGCGGATCGAGCAGCTCGATCGAGCCGGTGACTTCGACACGATCATCGTGCAGACCCCAGGACTCGCCCCGGTGCTCGACCGAGTGCGCCACGCGTCGCGCGTCATCGACACGATCGACCTGTGGCACGAGCGGTTTCGTTGCTTCGCCCAGGTCGGCGAGGGTCGACTCCTCGAACACTATCGAGATCCCGCGATCGAGTTCGACGCGTACCGACGCTGGGGCGATCTGGTCCTCGCGATCTCGCTCCACGACGAGGCGCGTCTCCTCGCGGCCGGAATCGAGCGGGACCGACTGCTCCACGTTCCGGTCGCCTTCGAGCCGCGCCCTTTGACGAAGCTCGCGAGCGAGCCGAACCTTCTCTTCGCCGGAGCGAGCGGAGTGACCAACGTCGATGCGGTGGCGCACTTCGTCGCGGACATCCTGCCGCGCGTGCGTGCCCGAGTCCCCGAGTCGCGCCTTCTCCTGCTCCGCGCCGACGACGAAGTGCAACGACGCTTCTCCGGTGTCGACGGTGTCGACATCTTGCCGGACCTCGATGAAATCGACGACGCCTACCGACGCACCCGAGTGGCGGTGGTCCCGTTGCGCATCGGGACCGGTATCAAGATCAAGGTGCTGGAGAGTTTCTCCCGCGGCGTGCCCACGCTGATCTCACCGGTCGCGGCTCAGGGGCTCCACCTCGATGGCTTCGCCCAGAACCCGGTCAGCCTCGATCCGACGACATTCGCGTCCGATGTCGTTCGCGCCCTGACGTCGGACGAATACTGTGAGGCGCTGCGTCGATCCGCGCTTCGCCTGATCGCGACGCACTACGCGCCGGCCGTCGTCCACGCCTCGCTCAACGAACGGATCTCGAAACTGAGACGGGTCGACGCGCGACCGGCAGTCCGTCACTCCGACGTGAGGGGGCGCGCGTCGTCGAGTCTCACGTGACCGGCGCGAAGGTCCTCGGCCGTCAACCCACGTCGGTCGATGCTCTCGAGGAACGCCGCCACCGCGTGGATCGCGGCGAGAATGTCGCCGGTGTGCCCGCATTCCGAGATCGTATGCATGTTGCGGATCGGGAAGCCGATCGATGTCGCTGCCGCGTCGATGCTCGCGAGAGCCGCCGCCATCGCGTCGGTGCCGGTGTCGCGTCCGACGCCGACGAGTTGGAACGGGATCTCGAGCTCTCGCGCGGCATCCTGGATCAACGCGTTCAGCTGCGGGAGGACGATCGCGCCGACGGACAGCGTGAATCCCGCGCCCATCCGGATCTTCGTGAAGCGCTTGTCGGACACCCCGGGTGCGGCCTCGAGGTCGTGCGAGACGTCGACGCCGATCACCACGTCGGGACGGAACTCTTGCGCGAGGACCCGACTCCCCTGCCGACCGATCTCCTCGTGGGTCGCGGCGGCGCCGAGGAATCGCACTTTGGAGAGTCCGCCACGTTCCGCGAGCAATCGGGCGACCTCCGCCACGAGGAAGACACCGAGACCGTTGTCGAGATAGGCTCCGTAGAAGGTGTTCGGCGAGAACCCTCGACGGATCGGACGTCTCAACAGGATCGGGTCACCCGCCTTGATGCCGAGACGCTCGACCTGTTCGCGTCGGTCGTCGCCGTGGATCTGGAGCTCGAGGAACATCATCTCCGGCTTGATTCCGCGGGAGCCGGACCGCAGCTCCGCGTCCGCGAAGTGAATCGCCCCGATGGCCTCGATCGTGCCGCCCTCGATGACCCGATACTGGCCCGGTCCGGCGGGGTCCTCGCTGAACAACTGGACCTCGTGACCGATCAGGGTGCTGGGGAGGAACGAGTCGGTGTTGATCCAGATCTTCCCGTCGTCCCCGACGTGGCGCACCTGCATTCGGATCTTGTCGGCGTGACCGATCACCATGACCGAGAGAGCTTCGGAATCGTCCGGCGCAGTATCGATGACCAGTCCGGCGTTGCCACGGAATCGATGCAGCTTCCAGCCGCTCGGCGCGAACTCCTTCACGTATGGCTCGAGGACTCCGAAGGTCATCGCTCCCTCGAAGCCGATGGGGCTCGGCGCAGCGAGCAGATCGCGCATGAACTGGAACTGCGCCTCGGGCATCGGCTGTCGCCAGGCTTGACTGCGGTCACTCACGTTCGTGTCTCCTTCGTGGAACGCCTCGGGGGGCGGGGTCACTCTCGCTCGCGCCGGCGAGCGGCTCGCCGGCCGGGACGATAACCGGGTCCCGGTCGGCGTCGGGTCGAATGGACGTGATCGCCGGCCAACTCCTGAC
>JAGQRC010000354.1 GCA_020425835.1 Planctomycetota bacterium
GACAACGTGGCAGTGATCGGCGGCGCGTCGATCACCCCGGACCTGGTCGATGGTTCGGTGGTGTGCGAAGCCGTGACGCCGTGTGTGCCGGTGATCGAGGGTCTGACGTTCATCTGCGGTGGCGCGGGTGGATTCGATTCGCCGATCGAGGGTACGCCGGGCAGCACGGTCGACGTGTGCTTCTACTACACGTCGGAGACGAACGTTCAGGGTTTCCAGCTTGCGGTCTGCTTCGACTGCAACCTGACGCTGGGTACGTTCTCGATCGCGGGCTCGATCGCTGACGAGGTCGGCGCGGAGTTCGTGAACTACAACGTGGACAACGATCCCGACGACGGAGACGGTTGCGAGATGATCGTCGGCATTCTGCTCGACGTCTTCCCTCCGTTCGCAGGGCAGACCTTGCCGCCGACCGACATCCCGCTCCTGATCGGATGCGCCGAGGCGACGATCTCCCCCGAGGCACAGTGCGAAGAGCTCCTCACGGTCGAGTTCTGCGACTTCATCGATGGCGCGGGCGACGTCGCGATCGAGAACATCGCCGTGATCGGATTCGAGTCGGTTCAGAACCTCCCGAAGCACTGTTGCGCGGTTCGAGTCGGGGGACCGGACCCCTGCCACTGCCTCGAGATCGGGTTCTGCGACTTCATCAACGGCGTTGGGAGTGTGCTGATCGAGAACATCGCCGTGATCGATTTCGAGTCCTATCAGAACATCGGCAAGGTCCCCGGCGAAATCTGTCTCGACCGACGAGTGCGCTTCCTGAGAGGGGACTGCAATCAAGACTCGAAGACCGACATCGCCGACGCGGCCGCCGTGCTCGGTCAGCAGTTCTTCGCGCTGTCGTTTTCGTGTCGTGACGCCTGCGACGTCAACGACGATGGGCTCGTCGACCTCGCGGACACGATCTTCCTGCTCAACTACCTGCTCGACTTCGCCTCTGCGCCACCGGCCCCGTTCCCGATCTGTGGATACGATCTCTCGGAGGACAGCCTCGACTGTGAGTCCTACTCCGAGTGCCCGTAGCCGCGGGAGTCACGACGTCGATCCTCGGGGTGAAGACGAGTGCGGACGGGATCGCGTCATCGGTGTCCGGGAACTGGACGCGCACACCGATCGACCGCAGACGACTCCCCGAAGGACCGCGGGCTCGACGATCCAGCGTGTCTCAGAACCTGCTCCAGACCGCGAGATGACGTCTGCGCCGGACGACCTCATCCGACCCATTCGAGATCCGAGGAATCGGAACATGGTGTGCATAGCGGGTGACCACCACGGCAGTTCGCTGCCGTGTCCCGCCTCACAACCTGCCCTCTCCTCCCACCTCTTTCAGAGCCCAGAAGGGGCCGCCGGCACCTCGGCCGGGGCCCCTTTTTTCGTCCCCGGAAAGTGTTCCTCGAGCGCGGCTTGAGCGTCGATCCCGCCGGCCGTGGCCGGCCGCGCGACGGTCGGGATGTCACACTCGGGGTGGGGTATTCTCACTCAGCGAGGTGGAGTCGTGGCGGACGATGGGTCGACGAACGAGGCGCTCCTGGCGGAGGACTGGCCCGACCGGGACTCCCCGACCTCGGTGCTGGTGGTCGACGACAACCTGGTGATGGTGAAGCTCCTGATCCAGACCCTCGCTCCCCATGGTCTGACCTGTCACTGGGCGAAGACGGTCGACGAGGCGCAACACATCCTCAACGCCTACGACATTCGCATCGTCATCTCCGACATTCGTCAGGGGTTCCTCGACGGTGTGGGACTCGGACGGTGGATCCGCAATCACCCCCGAACGATGGATCTGCCCATCGTGTTCTTCACCTCGTGCTCGGACCGCAGCACGATCCAGGCGGCCGCCGCGCTGGGCAATGTCGACTACGTGCTCAAGCCTTTGCGTCCGGCGGCGTTCAGCGAGCGAATCCTGAAGCGTCTCGCCATCGCCGGCTGAACCAGCGACAGCCGCCTCTGGATCACGGGAACCCCCGTTCGTCGCCTTTACACTGTAAAGCTCCGGTCCATTTCGAGCGCGTCACAGGGGATGCGCACTGCCTTGACCGGACCGCCCGCCATCGCCGCTCTGGGGCGCGTTTCGAGGAGATTTCATTTGTACTCAGGGGGGTCTTCGTCTCTACTTTGCGGTCGGTAAGAGGAACAGCGATCCGAAGTGCGTCCGAGTGCCTTTCGAGCCCCACCGCCTTTCTCGCCCTCCTGCCTTGGGACCCAATGGTCGGTCCGACGTTCGTGTGAAGGTCTGTTGTCGCGACGGCCCCTTTGCGTTGGGGCGACGGCGAGAGACCGGTGTTTTTTTGGAGGGCATGCGATGAGCACCCGATTGTACGTTGGCAACCTGAACTACCGTGTCGACAGCGAAGCGCTCGCCGAGTGTTTCCGCGCTCACGGGACGGTGCAGGACGCCCACGTGGTCATGGATCGAGAGACCGGGCAGAGCAAAGGCTTCGGTTTCGTCGAAATGAGTTCCGCTGCAGAAGCACAAGCCGCGATCGAAGCGCTCGACGGCAAAGAGCTCGAAGGCCGCAGCATGCGCGTCAACGAAGCTCGCCCGCGCGAAGATCGTCGCGGAGGCGGCGGCGGAGGTGGTGGGGGTCGTCGCGGAGGCGGTGGCTGGTAAGCGATACCTCGCGCCTTCCCCGTAAGACAATACGCGAACACCCCAGCGGGTCCGCCCGCTGGGGTGTTCGCGTTTCGAACGCGCGTCGTTGTCGACGTCCCCGTCGCTGGCGACGCGGGCCACGGGCTCTTATAGTCACGTCGGAAGAACGCCGTTCTCGAGAGGGATCCCGAATGCTCCGATATCTCGTCCTGGCCGCGCTCCTCGCTTTGGGCATCGGCCTCGGCTGGGGGGGCGCGCGGCTCGCTCGTCCCAAGGCCGACCCCGGTCTGGTCGATTCTCGTGCCTTGGCTCCCGAGACGAAGCAGGACACGCCGTCCACCGACCGGTCGAACCCCTCGTCGGCGGACACGGCCTCGCTTCGCGACGTGGTCGATCGCCTCGGCAACCCGACTCTGACCGTGGAGGGGCCGGGCACGATCACGGGGCATGTCCTGACGATCGACGGCGCCCCGGTGGCGGGTGCCGAGGTGAGCGCACGATACTCCAGTGAGATCCCCGGCGTGGAGACGAAGTCGCCGACCGCCGTCGATCTCGAGACCTATGCGCGACAGTCCCTCGAACTCTATCAGTACCGTCGAGCCGCCGAGCGCAAGGCGATCACCGACAGCGAGGGCCGCTTCACGATCGAAGGGCTGATCGACGGGAAGTTCTGGATCTCCGGTGAGGCCGAAGGGTGGGTGGTTCGCGGCGAATCGGCGTCGATCTCCGCCTCACCCGGGGATACTGTCGAGCTCGTGGCGGTGCCAGCGGGATGGATCCGCATCACCGTTCGCGGTGTGGACGACGCGGTGCCGACGGTCGCCACGGTTCGAGTGGACGCGACGCAGACTCGAACGTTCACCTGGACGCCCGATCGCGAGCCGTTGTTGGTGGAAGCGGGGTCGTTGGTCGTCTCGGCGAGCACGGCGACCTCGACCTGCACCCCGCAGCCGGTCGACGTCGCCGCGAAGGAGACCGTCGATGTGACCTTGAGCCTGTTCCCTCGGCTCGGGGTTCGGGGCTACGTGACCCTCCCGAATGGCAGACCCCTTCGACAGGGAAGGGTGAAGTTGGCGACCACGGCTTTGGCGCCGAGCGCGGAGAGTCTCAACACGCGCTCGCCGGGAATCCAGGACGCGTGGGTCGACGACGCGGGTGGATTCGATCTCGAAGTCGACGCTCCCGGCACCTACGCGCTCGGCGCGGGCTACTCCTGGAACAGCATCGATGTCTATCAGACCATCGAGGTGCGCGATGGCGTCGTCGCCGTCGCCCTCGAGCTGCCCGAGCCCGAGGACGCGATCGTGGTCACCGCTCGTGGCCCGAGCGGTGAGCGGGTCGAGGATCTCTCCGTCGGTCTCGAGTTCGAGAGCGAGAACTCGTCGTGGTCGGGTTCCGCTCCGGTCATCGACCGCGGAGACGGGACGTTCTGGGCGCTCCCTCGCGGGGCCGGCCGCGGGATCGAAGAGTCGGCCGACACAAAGGTGACGTTGACCGTCCGCTCGGAGCGATTCGGGTCCCAGGTCGTGGAACTCGCTCCGGACCAGCGAGAGGTCGAGGTCGTGTTCGTCGAGCCCGCGAGGCTCGACGTCCGCCTCGATGGATACGGCGGTCACTCGGCGCAGGGACTGATCTCGGTCACGCTGAAGGACGCTGCCGGGCACGAAGGCCCGTCGATGATGCCGGACTCCGAGGGCGTGGCGCGTTTCGATGCCGTGACCCCGGGTGAGCTGACGGCGGTCCTTCGGGTCAAGACCACGTCGGATCGCTGGAGCACTACGGAGATCGGGAGTCAGGCGGTCTCCGTCACCGAGGGTGAGAACGAGACCACGATCGTCCTCCCTCCGCTCTATCGGTTGGCCGTCGTGTTCGGAGAGCTCGGGGCGCGAACGCACGCGAGCCTGCGCGGGGCAGACGGGAACATGACGCAGCGATGGGGCGAGATCGACAGCGCGACGAAGACGATCGTCTTCGATCAGACGCCCGCCGGTCGATACACCATCGAGGTCGGTGGCGGTCTCGGGGGCCAGATGACCGTCGACGTGCTCGGTGACTCGACCGTCGACTTCGTCGAGGATCAGGTGAACGCGCTCCGAGTCTCGGTTCGAGACGACGCGGGGAAGCTCGCCCAGGCCGGGTTCCGTGATGGGGACATGATCGTCGCGCTCGACGGTAAGCCCTTCCGTAGCTCCGCGGAGTTGCGACTCGCCGTGAGCGGGCTGATGGCGCAGAAGGAAGTGACCGCGACCGTTCAGCGCGGTGGGAG
>JAGQRC010000355.1 GCA_020425835.1 Planctomycetota bacterium
GATTCCCTCGAGAATCGTCGCGACTCGGACGGCCTCCGCCTCCAAGACCTGGGGATCGACACTCGTGAGTTTGACCTCGATCGGTTGCGGGACCGCGGAGAGGTCGCCGATCAGGTCCTCCATCAACTGCAGCAACTCGGCGCTCAGGCCGGGCACTTCGTTCTGAATCCGCCCGCGCACCTCGGCCATGATGTCCTCGATCCCGCGCCGTGGGGCCGGGACGAGGCGGACGAAGAAGTCTCCTTCGTTCGCCTCGGTCAGTCCGCCGCCGAGCTGGACGCCGGTTCGACGCGAGTAGGTGGAGACTTCCGGCGTGCTCTGCAGGATCGCTTCGACCTTTCGCACCAGCCGATCGGTCTCGGTCAGGGACGTGCCCGGCGCGGCGACGTAGTCGAGAACGAACCCGCCCTCATCCATCTGCGGCATGAAACCGCTCGGCAACCCGCGGAAGGCTTGGTAACCGAGGGCGATCCACGCGACGCAAAGGATCGGAGCGACCCAGTGGAGTCGGAACAGCGCTCGGAGGATCGTGCTGAACAGGCCGGACACCAACCCGAAGATCGGGCCCGAATCCTCGCGCTCTGCGTCCTTCGCATTCAGCAACCGCCCGGAGAGAATCGGAATGGCGAGATACGAGACGAGGAAGGAGAGGATGAGGCTCATCGCCATGGTCAACGAGAGCGCCTTGAAGAACTCGCCCGTCACTCCGGTGAGGAACACCGGCGGGACGTGGATGATGATCGTCGCGAGGGATGCCCCGAGCAACGGTCGCGTGAACTCGCCGGCCGCCCTCAAGACCCGGGAGCGGTGCTCGGCGACGGGCTCGTCTCGCTCTCCTCGGAGGCGACTCATGATGTGCTCGACGACCACGATCGCGTCATCGATGATCAGACCGACGGCGGCTGCCATCCCGCCGAGCGTCATGATGTTGAGACTTTGCCCGAGCACGAGGAGCAGCAGACAGGTCGAAGCCAGCACGCTCGGAACGACGAGGATGGCGATCAGCGTCAGCTCGAGGCTCCGGAGGAAGAACAAGAGGACCAAACCGGCCAAGACCGTCCCGATGATCACCGCGTCGCGAACGCTCGCCGCGGACGCCTTGATGAGATCGCTCTGGTCGTACCAGACCGAGAGCGTGTCGCCCCCGGGTAGACGTTGCTGCGTCGCCCCCACGGCCCGCGCGACGTCGGCCGAGATGGCGACGGTGTCGCCACCCGGTTGTTGGTACACCTGAACGAGCACCCCTTCCCGCCCGTCAGCGGTCACGCGCGTCCATGTCGGCTCCGGAGCGGATTGGATGGTCGCGACGTCTCGAAGCCGGACTTCGGACAGGTCGGTCGTCCGGATCGTCAGCGAGCCCAGCGTCGCGGCGTCCGTCACTTGCGGTGCCGTGACCACGAGATTCAACGTGTAGAAGTCTTCGATCCGACCCAGCGCCTCGATCGTGCTCCAATCCCCGACGGCATTCGCGACATCGCTGATCGTCAGACCGGCCGCGTCGAGCACATCGGGATCGACGCGGACCTGGAGCTCCTCGCGCGCACCACCGATGATCCCCACCCTCGCAACGCCATCGATCGCCAGCAGCCGGGGCCGGAGCTCGAAGTACGCCCGCTCTCGCAGGGTCGTCGTCGCCTCGTGATCGGACACGAGGGAGATCGCCACGACGGGAAACACGGTCGGATCCATACGTCGCACGAAGAACCGGGTGGCAGAAGGGAGATCGGGGGCGATCTGGCTCATCGCCGACTGGACCAAGAGCAGTGCGGGGGTCATCTCGTGTCCCCACTCGAAGTCGACCGAAACCTCGGCGCTGCCTCGACTGGTCTTCGAGCGCAGGTTCTTCACACCCGGAACGGCTCGGAGCGCTTCCTCGATCGGTATCGTGACGTTCGCGAGCATGGTGTCCGCGGGACGATCACCGGCATCGATCGAGATGACGATCCGGGGGAAGCTGACCTGAGGGAAGAGTGCGACCGGGAGGTGCGTGGCGGAGAACGCTCCAGCCAGCGCAAGGCCCAGGAACGTGAACACGAAGGCTTTCGACCGACGGCTGAGCCGCTCCAGCAGAGTCAACGCGGGGCCTCCACCGACACGGCCATGCCGTCTTCCAACTCGTGAGCGCCGCGCGTCACGATCGAGTCGCCCGGTGTGAGCTCGTCCGACCCGACACACATCGATTCGACGCCGCTCGCGAGCAAGACCACCGGGTGTCGATACGCGGTGCCTTCACGGACGGAGTAGACGGCTGGGCCATCGTCGGAGAGAACGAGCGCCGTGCGAGGCAACACGAGACCTTCGGCGCTGCGAGACGTGGCGGTGACCCGAACCGGCGTGCCGATCGGCCAACCGTCGGTCGAGATCCGAGTCGTCCACGCCGGTAACGTGCGCGAGGCCGGGTCCATCACGGCTTCGATCCGCTCGACGGCGAGTTCGATCCGCTCGCCGCGTTCCGAGAGAAGCGGTACCACGCGCACCGGCAGACCCGGCGTGACGGTCGTCAAGGCCCTCGTCGGGAGTCCGAAGCGAACGCAGGCCGCGTCGGCGTCCGCGATCCGGAAAACGCTCGCACTCGGGGGAACGACGCTGCCGGCGAACCCGGCGACGTCGAGCAGGGTTCCGCTCGAGCCGGCGACGAGGACCCCACCCTCGGGTGGGAGCGTCCGACCCAGCTCCTCGAGCCGGAGCTCAGCAGACCGCAGGACCTGTTCGGCCTGGACCACTTCGGAACGAGTCCCAACTCGGGCACGGACCCGCGCTCGAGACTCTTCGAGCAGCGCCTGTCCCGAGTCCACCGCGGCCCGCGCTTGCTCGATCGACGCGAGAACGGAGTGTGTCGACTCGACTCGCACGATCGGTGTGTCCGGAGTCACCCGCTCGCCCGGAGTGGCGAGCACTTCGACGATCTGGACCTCGCCGCTGAGGGCTCGGGCGTGAATGCTGCCGGGAATCCGGTCGACGCTACCGAGCATTTCCAACGGGGTGTCCAATCGTCCAGCCACGATCGGTTCCACCCTCACCACGATGCCGGGCCCGGACTTCGCCGGAGGGTCGATCTCGGTCGGGGCCGTCGGGACCGCACGTCCGGCGGCGAGCCATCCCCACCGCTCGGCGAAGATCCCCGTGATGCACCCGATCCCGAAGAGCACGACCAAGACCGAGACGAGAGCGCCGAATCGCATCATCGGGGTTGTCCCTCCTCGAAGGTTCCACAGGTCGCGATCCAAGCCACGGCGAGTTCGGCCCTTCGTCGTTCGAGCGACAGCGCGACAAGTCGAGCGCTCACGGCCTCCGCTCGAGCCTGCTCGACCGCGAAAGCGTCCACGACGTTGGCCGCCGCGTTCTGCTCCGCGATGGCCACCGCTGCCTCGACGTCGTCGAGATACTCGAGTTGCGCCTCGATCTCGGGCACCAGTCGATCGAGCTCGGACCGAATGGCGTCCAGATCCGCGCGGAGCGTGAACTCTCGGGACACGTACTCGGCGAAGAGCTGCTCCCTCGTGGCACGTTCGATCGCGATCCGTCCTTGGGCGCGATCGAAGATCGGGAGGTCGATGGAAACGCCCAGACCGATGGTCTGCACGTCTCCGGTGTCCCGGCTGGCGTTCAATCCGATCGACATTCGGGGAAACTGCGCGAGCACTGCGGCACGAACTCGTTCTTCCTGAGCCTCGTAGCCGGCGCGGAACGCGGCGAGATCGATGCGACTCCGTCGTGCCGCCTCGAAGGCCGCGTCGACGTCGACCGACGTCATCGGAAGATGCGTCGCCGTGGCCGGGACGAGCCACGCATTCGGGGCGATGCCTATCGTGCGCTTGGCAAACTGGATGGCCAGGTCGGCACTCCGCTCCGATGCTCGGAGCTGCGCGGTGTAGCTCTGCAGCGTCGACTTTGCGGCCGCCACTTCCAGGGAAGTCGCCTCCCCTTCGTTCAGCGCGCGCTGCAGCTCGGCCAGTAACACGGTGGACTGGATCACGGCTTCGCCGAGGACGTCGCACGACCGTTGCATCCACGCGGCCTGGGTGATCGCCAGACAAGCTGCGGTCGCGATCTGCCACTCTTGCCAAGCGAGATCCAGTGCGGCCGACCGATCCTGCGCCCGGGCGGCTCCCAGGTTCGCGGAGTGTTCGATGATCGCGGGGAGATCCCAGCCGACGCCGAGGCCGTACGCGTTCACCGTGCCCGCCGTGGATCCTCCGACGGGACGGTCCACCGAGGCGCTGATCTGAGGATTGGGAAGGAGACCCGCCTGCACGAGCTGCGCGGCGAACAAACCTCGACGCGTCCGTGCCACGCGCAGTTCCGGATTGAGAACCACGGCCAGGCAGGCCGCTTCGAACGCGTCGATACCGTTCGAGGCGTCGACGGTCGTCGACGGGAGGAAAGGGTGATCGATCGCCTCCGAGACGTCGGACAGGGTCTGCAGACCGGGTGCTCGGAGCGCTTCATCGATGGACGAGCGACTCAAGGGCCGAGGAGAGTAGCTCTGGCAACCCCACGTGCACGTGGCGAGGATCAAGAGACAGCGGCTCACCGGCGAGTGCAGCATGACCGTGCTCCAGCGACAATGCGTTCGGCTCGCGCCGATCAAAGGTGCTCGACCCCATCTCCCCGAAGGTGGGGACGATTCTCCAACAGAACGAACGTCGTCTCCCCATGACGAGTCGGGATGACAATGCTGTCCCGAACGCCGGGCATCGCGACGTCGCCCCGCTCGACGACGAGGCCGTCCCACGTGGGCGCGTCCTCGACTGCCAACGCCTCGACCCAGCGCCCGAGATGGATGGAGAGCAACGATGCCGAAGTGCTCGACCCGTCGAGGAGCGCGATCGGCTCTTCCGGGCGCACTCGCTCCTCCAGG
>JAGQRC010000356.1 GCA_020425835.1 Planctomycetota bacterium
CCAACAAAAAACTCCTTCCGAGTCCCCTCTACGTCGCCCACAGCGCATACCTCGGGGTGGAGTCCTCCCCGAGCCTCTTCTACGTCGGGGGCGTGTTCGCGCACCACTTCGGCGGGATGGCGCTCGCGCTGTTGTTCCTGGTCCTCGGGGTGCGCGGCCTCTTCGCGGGTCGTGGCGGAACCATCGTCTTCGGAGGACTGGCCGTCGTCGGCTTGATCGGTTCGCTCGTCAGCGCACTGGTGCTCGCCGAGTTGCACAACACTCGCTCGACGCGCTGGCTCCTCGACACCCACATCGTCCTCTCGGTTGCCGCGGTCGCCTTCGCTCTCCTCGCGCTCGTGGCGCACGCTCGCTCCGGCAGCGTCTTCGGGCGACGAGCGCTCAGACTGCTCTCACTCGGCGTGGCCGGCGCGATCATCATGGCCGTAGTCCTCCCCGCCGCCGGGCTCGTCCGCGGACCGGGTCGCAACCGGATCCAGAACCCTTCGCGTCCCCCGTTCGAGATGGCGAGCGAGGCCATGGGAGGCGCGAGCGGCCCGTTCTTCCCCTCGTCAGCCGCGACTTCGACCGGAGGACGGGTCCCCTCCGACTTCTTCATGACGTCCGAGACGTGCCAGCGCTGCCACGCCGATGTCTACGAGCAGTGGAAGAGTTCGGCCCACCACTTCTCGTCGTTCAACAACCAGTGGTACCGGAAGAGCATCGAGTACCAGCAGAGTCTCGGCGCGGTCCAACAGTCCAAGTGGTGCGCCGGCTGCCACGACCATGCGGTTCTCTTCAACGGCATGATGGATGACACCGTCGACAGCTTCCTCCACACCCAGGAAGCGCACACCGGACTCGGTTGCAACTCGTGCCACACGATCAACGGCGTCGGCAGCACGATGGGGAACGGCGACTTCTACATCGAGTACCCACCGCTCCACGATCTCGCAGTCAGCGACAGCCCCTTTCTCCGCTGGCTCCACGACTACGCGGTCCGACTCGACCCCGAGCCCCATCGCCAGGTCTTCCTGAAGCCGTTCCACCGCGAGCAGACCGCCGAGTTCTGCTCGGCCTGTCACAAGGTCCACCTCGACGAGCCGGTGAACAGCTACCGCTGGATTCGCGGGTTCAACGAGTACGACAACTGGCAGGCGTCGGGGGTCTCGGGGCAGGGAGCGCGATCGTTCTACTACCCATCGAGTCCGAAGAACTGCGCCGACTGCCACATGCCGCTCGTCGAGTCCGACGACAAGGGCAACATCGATGGTGAGGTTCACGACCACGCCTTCGTCGCGGCCAACACCGCGTTGCCGACGGCGAACCTCGACGAGCACCATCTGAGACGCACCATCGAGTTCCTGCAGAACGGCCAGGTCACGATCGACCTCTTCGCGGCGGGTCCGGTGCAGCATCGCACCGAGGTGGAGACGCCGAGTGGTCTCCGCGACGACACGCCGCAGCTCTCGAGCTCGTTCGCCGTCGGCGAGGAGTCCGGGATGTCCGTCGGCCGGGGTGGCGGTGGCGCTCACGAGTTGCTGGAGGTCTGGGCTCCGCTCGAGCGGTCGGAGGTCGTCGTCCGGCGCGGCGAGGAGACCCGGATCGACGTCGTCGTGCGCACCCGCAACGTCGGCCACTTCTTCCCCGGCGGAACGGTCGACGCCTACGACGTCTGGCTCGAGCTCAAGGCGACGGACGATCGCGGGCAGACGATCTACTGGAACGGCGTCGTCCACGACGGTGGGGCGGGCCCGGTCGATGAGGGCGCCCACTTCTACGGCTCACACATGGTCGACGCGCACGGCAACCCGATCAACAAGCGCAACGCGCACGCGACGCGCGCGGTCGCCTGGGTGAACCTCATTCCGCCGGGCGCAGCGGATGTCGCGCACTTCCGGCTCACGATCCCCGAGAACTGCGGCGACACCATCCAGCTCGAGGCGCGCCTGAACTACCGAAAGTTCAGCCACTACAACACGGGGTTCGCCTTCGCCGGTCGGCCGGCGCCGGGGGAGCCGACGACGGCCGGGCCGGAGACCGCCGATCGCGTCACGGTCCACTTCGACGATCGCGAGTTCGAGAACGGGCCCGTTCCGGAGGACGCGTCCGCTGCGGTCCGCGAGATCCCGTCGCTCCCGATCGTCGTCATGTCGCGCGACACGGCGACGCTCAGGGTCGTCGACGCCGACGCTCCGGTCGAGAACCGTTGTGCGCAGCCCCAACCGATCGATCGCGAGCGTTGGAACGACTACGGCATCGGCCTACTCCGCCAGGGCGACATCCTCGCGGCGGAGCGCGCCTTCACTCGGGTGACCGAGATCGAGCCGGGGTACGCGGACGGCTGGGTGAACATCGCGCGCGCCGCGCTCTTCGAGGGTCGGCTCGACGATGCGGGGGCCGCGCTCGCTCGTTCGCTCGAGATCGATCCCGATCTCGCGAAGTCGCACTACTTCCTCGGTGTGGCGCTCAAGGAGCAAGGCCAGTACGACGAGGCGCTCGTCAGCATGCGTCGCGCGTCGGAACAGTACCCGCGCGATCGCGTCGTGCTCAACGGTATCGCGCGCGTCCTCTTCCTGAAGCGCGCCTTCCAGGAGGCGGTGGACACTCTCGAGCGCGTGCTCGCCATCGACCCGGAGGATCTGATGGCGCACTACAACCTGATGCTCTGCTACCGAGGTCTCGGCATGAAGGAGCGCGCGGACGAGGAACGTCGGCTCTACGAGCGATTCAAGGCGGACGAGGATGCCGAGATGATCCTGGGCCCGTACCTGCGCGACCATCCCGAGGAGAACCGAATGCGTCAGCCGATCCACGAGCAGGTGTCGGCTTCGGCGGAACGCATCGCGCGTGAGGAGCGACTCCGCGGCGACAACGGCGACCCGCACGTGGTGCTGCCGGGCGGGGCGGCCGATTACGCGCGCCGAGTGCGCGAGCGCGGAGAGAGACGGATCGAGGCGGGCCAGGGCGCGAAGCGCCACGAGGGTCCGATCGAGGCGGGCGTCGTCCGACCCGTCGGTTCCCACGGAGTGAAGTGAGGGTAACCATGTTCTCGTCGAGGTCGTTCGGTCCACGGGCCGCCGTGGGGCTCCTGTTGGGTTGGCTGATCGTGGGATGCACGACGGAAGCGCCCGATTCGGCGACCTCCTCGAAGCGTGCCGCCCCTGCTCCGGCCGCGCCGTCGGCGCCGGTCGCCTTCGCCGAGGTGTCGACGGAGGTCGGGATCGACTTCACCCACAACACCGGAGCGTTCGGTCGGAAGTGGCTCCCGGAGACCATGGGATCCGGCTGCGCATGGATCGACTACGACAACGATGGCGATCCCGACGCGCTGCTCCTGTCGGGTTGCGACTTCGACGGCCATCCGAGTGACCGACGTCAGACCATCGCGCTCTATCGCAACGATGGTGGGCGGTTCACCGAGGTCACGAGCGAGGCCGGCCTGGCCGAGCCGGTCTACGCGCTCGGCGTGACCTGCGGCGACTACGACAACGATGGCGACGCAGACTTCTATCTGACCGCGCTGGGACCGAACCGGCTCTATCGCAACGACGGTGGACACTTCGAGAACGTCGCCCACGAGCTCGGTGTCGACGACCCCGGCTTCGGATCGTCCGCTTCGTGGATCGACTACGACCATGACGGCGATCTCGACCTCTTCACGTTGAACTATGTGACGTGGACCCCGGAGACCGACATCCGTTGCACGCTCGACGGCACGAACAAGTCCTACTGCACACCAGAGGTCTACCCCGGAGCGGCGTCTCGGCTCTACCGCAACGACGGCGCGACGTTCGCGGACGTCACTCGCGATGCCGGGGTCTACGACGCGAGCGGAAAAGCGCTCGGCATCGCCTGCTTCGACTACGACGGCGACGGTTGGGACGACGTCTTCGTCGCCAACGACACGCAGCCGAACTTCCTCTTCCACAACGAGGGGAACGGCAAGTTCACCGAGCAGGGCATGGTGACGGGGGTCGCGTTCGACGAGAACGGCAAGGCCCGCGGCGCGATGGGCGTGGACTTCGGGGACTACGACCATTCGGGACACCCGAGTCTCGTGGTCGGGAACTTCTCCAACGAGATGCTCGCGCTCTACCACAACGAAGGCGGAGCGGGCCTCTTCATCGACACGGCCCCGACCTCCGCGGTCGGACAGCAATCGCTCTCGACGCTCGCGTTCGGAACACTGTTCCTGGACTTCGACCTCGATGGGCAACTCGACATCTTCGTCGCCAATGGTCACGTGGAGAACGAGATCCAGAAGGTGCAACAGAGCGTGACCCACGCGCAGCCCCCCCACCTGTTCCACAACCTCGGCGGAGGACGATTCCAGGACGTCGCCCCGCGAGTGGACGCGCTCAGGGTTCCGCTGGTCGGCCGGGGCAGCGCGGCGGGCGACTACGACGGTGACGGCGACCTCGATCTCCTGGTGATGGCCAACGGTGGGCGCGCCCGCCTCTATCGCAACGACTGCGGGAAGCGAGAGCGGTCGGTGCGACTCGACCTGGTCGGCGGCGCCGGATCCAATCGCGATGGGTTCGGTGCGCGAGTGGAGCTCCGGGTCGGAGAGGTGCGGACCATCACGTGGGCACGGGCGGCGAGCTCGTACGCGTCGCAGTCGGAACGGACGATCACGCTCGGACTGGGATCGGCGACCCGAGCCGACGAGATCACGGTTCGCTGGCCCTCGGGCAAGGTGAGCCGGCTCACGGACGTGCCGGGCGGCGAGCGCCGCGAGGTGCGGGAGAGCGGCGCCGCGAGGCCGTGAGATCTCGTCGAGCACCGAACCTCCGGCACCAGCGCAGCCCACGACCCTCCATGGCAGTTGCCCGAGCCAGGCGGTGACCCGACGGATAGAATCGGCGGGGTGCACTCGTCC
>JAGQRC010000035.1 GCA_020425835.1 Planctomycetota bacterium
CATCGGAACAGCCGCTCGACCGAGGAGGCGCGGCGCGCGCGGATCGGAAGATCCTGGACGATGGCCTCCAGATCCATCGCGAACTCCGCCGCAGATCGGTAGCGATCGCGCGGATCCCTCGCCATCGCCTTCAGGACGACGATCTCCAGATCGCTCGGGATCCTCGCGTCGATCGCTCGCGGCCGAGCCGGCGGTCGATTCTGGATGCCGTCGATCAGCGCGACGCGATCGACCTCGGAGAACGCGGGTCGGAGCGTCAACAACTCGTAGAGCGTGACGCCCAGCGAGTAGATGTCCGAGGTCGGATCGCAACGACCGCTGAAGCGCTCGGGTGCCATGTAGCGAAGCGTCCCGACGACGTCGCCGGTGCGGGTCAGGTCGGAGTCGTGGACCTGCGCCAGACCGAAGTCGGCGACCCAGACTTCGCCCTGGGTGTCGATCAGGAGATTGCCCGGTTTCACATCGCGATGCACGATCCCGTGACGGTGGGCGTGGTCGAGCGCCTCGGCGACCTTCGCGCCGATGCGGGCGACGTTGCGATAGAAGTCCCGCCCCGAGAGCGAGGAGCGGCTGGCGCTCTCGGACGGATCTCGACTCGACGAGCGATCGTCCGTCGTGTCGTGAGGGACGCGCGGCGACGGTGACCCGTCCTCCGGGATCGCGCGGCGGAACGTCGCGTCGCGAGCGAAGTGGCCCGACTGGATCGAACGCGCGATGAAGGCCGAGCTGCCTGTCGCGCCCTCATCGTCACGACCCTTGTCGTCGGCCGATCGCAGTCGGCGAAGCTCATCGGCGATCTGGTCGAGCCCGTGCCCGGCGATGAACTGCATCGCGTAGTAGTCGTAGCCGTCGACGCTCCCCACGTCGAAGACCGGGACGATGCTCGTATGGTGGAGCCCCGCGGCGGCTCGGGCCTCGCGCTGAAAGCGCTCCCGCGCATTGGCGCTTCGGGCGAACGGATGGGGCAAGACCTTCAGCGCGACGCGACGGCCGAGCGCGGTCTGCTCCGCCTCGTAGACGATGCCCATTCCGCCGCGACCCACTTCGCGGAAGATGCGGTACTCACCGATGTGATCCGGAACATCGATCGGTTCGATCCGCCCCGATCCCGACGACTCATCCTTCAGGCCTTCGAGGTCGGCGAGCACGGGAAAGAGCGAGCGGATCCGCTCCGCGAGCGTCGAGTGCTCGCGCGCGTAGGCGTCGACCGCTGGCCGTTCGCCCTGACGGAGCCGCTGGATGTAGTCGTGAGCCAATCGGTCCAGCCGATCGGCGTCGAACGACGCACCGTCTTCGAGCGAATCCACGGACACTGCACCCCAACCGCGGGTCGACGACCCTGCTCGGACTCTCGGCTCGAAAGCCGCTACTCGACGGATCGCCAGCGTGAACGGCCAGGCTACGAGTTTACGGGGCTCGGGCAGGTGGGGCATCGTCGGAGTCGAGAGCGTGGCGCGGTCGGGTGATTGCGTTTCATCAATCAGGACTCGGTCGTCGCGACCGGGGTCCCTGGGCTCGACGAGCCGGTGCCGTCGTCGACGGTCTTTCGCGTGAGTCGGTCGCGGACGATCGCCCGAATCCTTGCCCCGCAAAGCGCAGAACTCCGTCCATCCCGGTGGTCGGGTGCGCCCCGTCGAGGCACGAGCACGCTCACCCTTCGCCGGGCCCACGGCCGGAACCGTTCATGGATCGACCCGAGAGAAGGGACCGCACTTGCAGATCATCCGAGGAATCCTCGTCACGTCCTTGCTCCTCATCGCCCTCGGTCCGGGCTCCACCGCGTGGAGCCAACCGAAAGCCTTGCAGGCTGTCCTCACTTCGGGGGGCTTGTCGATCGAGGCCCGCGACATCGACACCGGAGCGGTCGAGGTCATCGACCTGGTGACCTCGGGATGGTGGACCGGCGTGACCGCAGTCGATCCGATCGGAGGCTTCTTCTACCTGACGCGAGAAAACAAGATCGAGCGGATCGACATGAACTCGGGGACGGTGTCCACGCCGATCCCGTGGGGTCCGTCGCCGATTCCGATGATGCGATTCGACCCTCTGCAGTCTCGGCTGATCGGAGTCGAGTCTGGCGGAGTGATCAGCCTGGAGTACACCGTCTCGGAGATCGACCCTTCGACCGGGGACCGCTATCCGATCGGCGTCTTCTATCCCACCGTTTCCGCGATGATGCCGTGGAAGACACTCCTCGACTCGCTGAACCAGCGGATGTACTTCCTGCAGTCCTCGGGCAGTGCCATCACCTTCAGCTGGATCGACCTCGTGTCGGGCGTCGTGTCGAGTGGGCAGGCCCTGAGCGAGCCCATCGATCTGCCGGACTTCGGCATCGACACCCGGACCGGTGAGATCTTCGCGTTCACCGAGGACAAGGAGTTCTGTCGAGTCGACCCCGGGACCGGCGTGGTCACGATCCTGTCGCCGCCGCTCTCGGGTTTCGTGGATGTCCCTCGAGACTGCGTCGACTCCGATCGACGCGACTTCTACGTCCAATGGCGACCGACCGCGACCTCGGGGTACACGACGCTCCGATTCGACATGGACACCGGCGACGTGACCGACCTCGGCGACTACTACCCGTCCTGGATCTATGCGAAATGGCACGGCTTCGATCGCGGAGACGCGAACCAAGACGGCGCGGTCGACATCGCCGATGCGGTAGCCACGCTTCTCTCCCTGTTCGTCGCGGGATCTTCGGAGTTGAAATGTGACGACGCTGCCGACAGCAACGACGATGGCGTGATCGACATCAGCGACTCGGTGTTCACGCTCGCCGCATTGTTCGTTCTCGGCTCCACGCCGATCCCCGGCCCGTCCGCTTGTGGATACGACCCGACCCCCGACTCGTTGGAGTGCATCTCGGGTATCTGCCCCTGACGCCGACGCGACCGCGGTGAACTCATCCCGGCGGAAGCGAAACGAGCGGCCCCGACGCGGCATCACAGCGGGTCTACCCCCGCAGGGGATGGCGTCCAGGAGTCCGTTGAGGAATTGCTCTCGCCCGGATTGAGTTCCTCAACGGGCTGATTCCAATCTATGTTGTTCCGCCGTCATCCGTCTTGCTCTTGGTCGCCCCGGGATCCGTCTTCGGGGGCTCAGGAGTCTCTCCTTCCTTGGTCTTGTTCTCCCGCTCGGCCCGCTTCTGCTCACGCTTCTCGTTGTTCTCGGACGCGGATCCGTGGTGCTCGGTGTCGCCCTTCACGTTGGGATCCTCCGGGCGAGGCGTGCCGCTGGCCGATCCGTGGTGTTCACGATCCCCGCCGAGGTAGCTTCGGAGGGTCTCCTTGGCCTTCGGGTCGGTCTTCGCCCGCTCTCGGTAGTCATCCAGGAGACTCTGCTCCGCCTTCCGGAACACCGCATCGGCGGTGCGCTTCCGGTCGTGTTCGTCGCCGGCCTTGAACAACTGCTTCGCGGCGTCCATCTTCTGAGCCGCCTCCTCGAACGCCTTCTCGACGTCCGCCGCGTCGAACCCTGCCGAACGCAGCGGATCGCCCAGAATCTTCGAGTAGGCCCCACCGATCTCCTGGTTCAGCTTGCTCCAGGCGCGGTCGTTGGCGGGATCCATCGCCCGCTTCGCCTTGATCGTGTTCTCCCAGCCTTCTCGGATGTGTCCGACACTCTTGTAGTGCCAGGTTCCGTGCCACTCTTTCGGATTGTCGCTGGCGTCGCGGTGGTAGGGCGAAGTCTTGTCTTGCTCGGCATGCAGCGCCGTTCCCAAGTGGTCGGCCGCCATGTCCCGATCGCCGCTGAGCAACGCGCTCGCGCTCTGCCCGATCTCCTTGGAGATGAACTGCTCGGTCATCGACTTCGCGGTCGCGATGTTCTGTCCGGGAGAGCGCATTCCGTGCTTGTAGGAGTTTGCGGGATCCTGGCTTCCCTTCTCCGTGTCGGTCCGGCCGTTGGCGTTGGCCGCGATGTTGGCGTAGCGCTGTCCCCCACGACCGAGCTTGCCCCACATGAACGAGGACGTCCAAGTCTTGTGCTCGCTGGTCGCCCACGTACCGCGGGGATCGCATGCGTTCTGCGGCTCGTTCCCACAGTAGGAGTAGCCGTTCCCCAGCCCTCCATCGTCGCCCCAGAGGCCGACCGGATCACGACTGAGAAACCGGCCCTGGACCGGATCGTAGTAGCGGTGCACCAGGTAGTAGTATCCGGTCTCCGTGTCGTAGAGGCTGGCTCCGAACAGGAGCGGATTCCCCGTGACGCTCGCGCCGGACCCGAGGGGTTGTCCCGCACCATCGAGGAACGAGGGTTTGCCGTAGGCCGTGTACTCGACCCGCTCGACCACGACTCCGGATGAGTCGGTCAGCCCCAGAATCGAACCGCGCGCGTCCTCCAGGTAGTAGTAGTCGGTCGTCGACCCGGAGGCGAAGACGCGGAGTTGAACTGGCTCGTTGACCGCGTCCCCGTAGACGTACTGCCGAAGGACTGCTCCGGTCTGGAGATCTCGTTCCTCGACCAGGTCCGAATCGGAGTAGATGTAGCGGATCCCCGACCCGTCCGGGAACTCCTTCGTCGCACGGACACTCTCGGCGTAGTAGGTGTAGCGAACGAGCAGGACGCCATTCTCGTGAACCTCGAGCAGACGGTTGAACGAGTCGAAGACCAGGGTGCGACTCCCCGAGGCGACTCGATTCCCCTTGTCGTCGTGCTGCTGGACGATCCCCTTGAACGAGTCGTACTCGTTCATCTCATTGATCTGATTGGTGGACGACACGCCGTTCACGGTCACGGACTCGAAGTTGTTGACGCCGTCGAGCGTGTAGGAGCGAGCCATGCGGGGCGCTCCACCGGTTCCCGGGGAGGCCGCCTCGGCCGCGGGATCCGGCACCCCCGACTTCTCGACGGTCAGTCGGTCGGCACTGTCGTAGGTCCAGACGTTCCCGGTGCCTCCCGAGTGCTCTCGGCTCTCGTACACCCGCTTGTTCGCTCGATTGTAACCGTAGTCCGTGCCGGCCTGGAGTTGACCGGCCGTATCGGTCTGACGGCTCTGAGTTACCCGTAGCGACGCGTCGTACTGGGTGCGGAGCTGCACGGCCCCAGATCCGAGGTCTCTCGCCGAAAGCCGGCTCGGTCCGACGTAGTCGTAGGAGGCGATCTCGAAGCTCCCACTCTTCACGGAGGTGAGGCGGCTATTGGCATCGAAGTATCGACGGGTCAAGCGGCCGCTCGGGTAGAGCTGCGCGGTCTGGTTCCCGACCCCGTCGAAGGATCGATACACGTTGAACGTGTCCTGACCCTCCACCAGCTCCCGCCCGAGAGAGTCGTAGTAGAAGAGGGTCGCGTGGTCGTCGGAGGGGTTGGTGGGATCGTTGTTGTCGAACGTCGCGACGACCCGACCCGACCCATCGTACGTGAACGTCTGATGGTCTACCCCGCCGAGCCCCGGCGCGCGAACGATGTCGACCTGGGTCATCCGACGTCGGGAGTCGTAGAGGTAGGTGAACTGGGATCCCATCGCATCGGTCCCTTGGATGACCTGGTCGTTCCGATCGTAGAGCGACGTCAGCGACGTCTGATCCGCGAAGACGGTCGACGAGTGGCGGTTCAGACCGTCGTACTCGTAGCGAGTGATGTTCTGGTTGTCGTCCTCCTCCTCGTGGAGCCTGCCGTTGAGGTCGTAGCGCAGCACCTTCCTCACGATTCCGTCACCGGCCTGGCTGACATCGATCGCTCCCGATCCGTCGCCGGTGTCCCGGAGATGATGCTCGACCAGGATCAGGCGGTTCGCGAGATCGTACTCGTAAGCGGTGGAGTTGCCGTTCCCGTTGATCGGGAGGTCGGGGAGCCCACCGATCTCGGCGTGGTCTCCGTGGACATCGAGATCCGCGAGAGTTCCGAGCAGCGCCCCGTTGGCGTCACTGACGTAACGAAGGTTGTTCCGGCTGTCATAGGCATAGCGAGCGACGTGTCCGGTATTGTCGGAGATCGCCGAGATCCGGTTCTGGTCATCGTAGAAGCTCCACGTCGAGTGAAGGACCAGACTGCCGTCGCTCGCGCGAATGTCGGTCATGTCCTTTCGGATCAGGTTGCCCGCTCGGTCGTAGAAGAAGTCGACGGAATTGCCCTCGGGGTCGGTCCTCGACGTCTGGCGATTGAGCGCGTCGTAGGTTCGCGAGTTCACCTGGGCATTGTCGTTGATGATCTGGGACAATCGACTGTTGAGGTCCCACACGAACCGTGTGGTGACGAGCGAGTCTCCGGGCGTCAACGGACCGTCGGCTGTCGGGAGCGCGTTGGCGATCGGGAAGATCGCTTCATCCGACTGGAACTTCCGGCCGAGCTCGTCGAAGGAGGAGCGGGTGAGGGAGAGCAGGCCCTGGCCACCGTGTCCATCGTCGCCGTGGAATTGAATCTCGGTCACGTTGTCCTCGGGGTCGTAGGTCACCGTTCCGTAGTTGCCCGCCGCGGGGCTCTGTTGGATGACGACTCTCCCGAGCCCGTCGTACAGCATGGTGGTCTCGTTCGACTCGCCGTCGACCGTTCGACTCGGGAGACCGATGAGCGCGTAGTCGACCGAGGTCGTGCTCGCCGTCGGCAGATCGGGGATCGCGACCGTCTCCGTGATGTTCGCGTTGCAGGCGAGGACTCGGAACTCGGGAGCGACCCCACCTCGCGTCACCTTCCAAGAGAGATTCCGCTCGTCATAAATCCGCGAGACGACGTTGTCGGGTTGATTCGCGCACTCTGGGAGGAGCTCCAGGACCAAGTTCCCCTTGCGGTCATAGCGATAGCGGCGGACGAGCTCGGTGGTCGCGTCGGCCGACGTCCGCTCCTCGACCACGTGGTCGAGCATGTCGTAGGACAACGACGTGGCAATGGGAGTATCGGTCGACTCCCCAGCCGGATGGAGGTCACCTCCAAACGTGGGTACCACGTTCGAGAGCTCCCGACGGACGAGATTGTCGTTGAAGTCGTAGTATAGGCTCGTGACGTAGCCGTGTTCGCTCGTGATCTGCACCGTCTGGTCGAGTTCGTTGAACGTGACTTGCGTCTCCTTGCCTCGGCCGTCGATGTGCTTGGTCCTGCGCCCCAAGTAGTCGTGCGCGGATCCGACGATGATTCCGTTGGGATCCGGTTCCGGGAAACGCTGCTGATACAGATAGCCACCTCCGAGGGCTGGATCACCGCTCAACGGACCACTCGGGGGGTCTGGCGTGACGGTCACCCCGTCGGGCGTCTGTTCGGTGTGGTAGTCGTAGAACACAGTCTGCGCCAGTGGATCGGTCACGGATATCAACTGGGAGAACTCGTTGTAGGCGTACTTGACGACGACATCGCTCGAGGGAACGAACGTCGGGGTCGGCGTGAGAGGGTCCTGGAAGACCATCGGCGTCGGCGACCGTGACGTGATGACGTTCCCGACGGTCTGATCCGTGACCGTGTCGCCGTTGAGATCACCCAGGTCGTACGAGCTGGCGTCGTTCATCGGCACGACGGGGATCGTGGTCCAGTAGGTGCCGAGCTTGGCGAACATCTCCGCTTGAGTGACATCGATCTCCCAGTCGGAGATCAGGTCCCCGAGCGCCGATACGGCCAGGAAGTCCCCCTCCTGGTAGTCGAAGGTGTCGAGTGTCATGTAGCGATCCGGACCGCCGACGCCCCCATTGGACGGCATGTAGGTCGCGTCGTTCCCGCGCGGGGAGACGGTCGCCCGAACCTGGTTGTACAGCGGCTCGTAGATCCAGACGTTCACGATCGGTGGCGTTCCGTCATCGGGAACCGGCCAGTCCTCGGTCCGCAAGATGTTCCCACGCTGGAAGGCGTCGATAGCGTCCTCGTTGTAGACCTTGACCGTTCGATACCCCGGTCCTTCTTCCAGGATCACTTGCCCGTTCGAGTTGTAGTTCCGGAACGTGACATACGCGGAAGGATCGGTCGAGGGACGCATCGGCGGTACGTAGCCGGGTGCAGTCGCGAGGAGCGCACCCGCGACGTCGTCCTTCGTCGGGCCGAGGTTGACACTGACGAGGCTCGAGATCCCCGTGGAGTCCGAGATCGCGGATGGATCCAAGCGACCGGTGAAGTCGAGAGTCACGCGGTCGTTCCCCTGGTTCGAGAAGATCGTCAGCCGGGTGTTCCCGTTGGGGTCGACCGACAGGGATCGAGCGCTCTCCTGGAACCAACCGTGATTCGAGGACTGCTCCTCGTAGCGGAAGATGTTCACTCCTCCCGCAGAGATCGTCTGTCCGGAGACCGTCGCCTCTCCCCCGTACAACTGACGAATGACGCGCGTTCCACTGTAGACGTTCTGGATGAACGGGGTCCCTTGGGTACCCGCTGGCGCACCGGCGACGCGATTCGGGTCGATGATCTTCTCGATGTTGTGGCGCGCGATCGAGTTGGTCGGATCTCCGTAGACATAGGACGTGACCTTTCCGTCGGGGAAGTCGTTCCCGTTCGGCGTGCCGAGCACCAAGGGCGATCGAACGTCGGTCAGGTTGCCGTACGCGTCGAGCGTGTAGACGACTTCGCGACCCGTGAAGTCCCGAACTCTCAGCTCATTGGTGCTGCGGATCAGCTCGATCTTGCGCCCCAACGTGTCGTAGATCCGCTCCAGGTGGGAGGCGTTGGCGGGGACGCCGGTGAACGAGTACTCGAGCCGGAACTCGTCCCCGTGACGCGTCTCGAGCTTGGTCAGCGCATACTCCCAGCCCAGATAACCGGTAGCCTGGGTGCGGGCACCGAACGTGAACACCGTCCCGTCGGAGTTTCGGAGCTCGAAGTGGGTCGGAGGGGTGTAGACGTGCGCCGGAGGTGGCGAGAAGCCGTCTCCGACCGAGTGCAGCTTGCTGTAGTACCCCGTGGGTGTCTTCCAGCCATCGGAGGTGAACTTGAATCGATCGATCCTCGTCTCACCGTCGTAGTAGAACGCGGCGTCGGGGACGATCGCTTCGAGGTACCCCGGCCCATCTCCATCGCCCGAGATCGGTTCCCCGAACTCTCCGACGGGTCCTGGATAGATGGCGACGTAGATGTGTTTCAGGCGCAGCTTGAT
The DNA here is from genome assembly GCA_020425835.1 of Planctomycetota bacterium. The sequence continues at coordinate 9,002 of JAGQRC010000035.1, forward strand.
GCGCTTGTTCCAGTTGAAGTCCCAGTGCTTCCCGATCGCGGAGTCGATCTCCGTACCGCTGCGGTACGTTCGACAGAAGGCGAAGTCCATTCCGCGACCCGCGATCTTCATGTCGAGTGCGCGGATCTGGAAGTTCCCGGTGGCGAGGACGACCGGATCCCCTCCCGTCGGGTCGTCCTTCTTGGGGTCGGTCTGCTCGTTCTCCTCCTTCTCTGCGATCGGTCCCGGCGGGTCGGGTTCGACGATCACCTGGGACAGCACGGTCGAGGCCATCGCCACGATCCACAGTAGGGGGATGAGACAGCGGCGAGAGTATTGGGGGGCAAGTCCGAGCTTCATCGGTCGCTCCTTCCGGTGCGACGGCACGGAGCCGCGCCTTGGGGGACCGAAGTGGTCGAACTCGAGACGCGGCGATCCGGCACGGATGTTGGGTTGGTGTTGGACCCCGCGAGAAAGATCTCGCTTTCTCCAGATTGGGGCGGGACCGCGATCGCTCACCGGTAGCTGTCGGCGTCTCGAACGAAACGAGCGGACCGCGCCCATCGAGGCACGGTCCGCTCGCACGTTCCGGGGTCTCGCTCGGTCGTCGATCAGCAGCCGCTGTCGTTGCAGTCGAGGGTGTCGGACGTCGGGTCGACACCGCAGGTCGTCGGTCCCGGCGCCGGCGGGGGGGCGCTGCCTTGGAAGAGGTAGCCCAACAGCGCGATCGGATCGCCCAGGTTCACCGCGCCGTCGTCGTTGACGTCGGCCGCGTCGAGGCAGCCCGGCTGTGCGCCTCCTTGGAAGAGGTAGCCGAGCATCTGGATCGCGTCCGCGATGTCGCTGCCGTTGCCGTCGAGATCACCGCGCCGGAACTGCGGCTCCGGGTTCGCGCTGGGCACCAGGTGGACCAGGGTGCCCTGGAGGGGTGGTGTCTCCGACAGGCCCGGACCGAACACCGTGTTCTGCGCGCCGGCGATCGCGATCGTGTCGTCGAAGCCGATCGCGACCAGTGCACCGTCGGTGTTGCCCGCGAGCGGTGCGACGTTCGTCGCGTAGGCGATCTCCGCGACGGTCATCCCGGAGAGCGGGAACTCCTGATCCAGCGTGCCCGCGGTCGACCAGGTCGCGTCGATCGCCACGCCGTCGGCGCCGATCTGCACCAGGAACAGCTCCGGGTCCATGTCGAACGGCATGGCGGAGACGGCGCCCAGCGCCGCGACGTCACCGGCGTCGTGACGGAGCGCCATCGACACGCCACTCGTCGGGAGCGACGCCTCGACGTAGCGAGCGACCCGCCACAGGAGAGTGAAGGTCTCGGAGCTCGGGCTCGCCGGGTCGTACTCGATGAACAGCTCATCCTCGACCGTCGCGGTCGGGCTGATCGAGTAGCGGTGCCCCGGCACGACGACCGTCTGGACGGAAGTCGCGGCAAGGGTCGACGGCGTGACCGGCACGGTGCTGCCCGCGACGTAGATCTCGTTGACCGCCGACGTGCCCGGCACGTCCTCGACCACGAACAGGATCTCGCCGTCCGTTCCGGGGACGCTCGGAGGAACCGGCGTGCAGCCGATCACCACCGCCTCTAGTCGAACATCCAGGGGCAAGCTGATGGGGGCGCCGGTCGCCGGGTCGTTCCCGAACGTGCACTCGATCACCAGCGCGCCCCCGAGGTCGAGCACTTGCAGATCGTACGGCGCACCGGCGAGCGCTGCGGCGAGAGCCGGTGCGAGCGCGACGTCGTCGATCACCACCGTCGAGGGATCGAAGGTGGTCGCCATCTTGAAACCGGTCACCGGCGAGAGCGGGCCGGTCGGGTCCGGCGTCGGATCGATCGCCGCGACCAGGTCGAAGCCGAAGCTCGGCGGGAGTAGCGGGCCGCGGAGGTCGAAGCCGTACCCCGGGTTCTCGCACTCGTCCGGGATCCCGTTGTGGTTGTCATCGTCCGAGCCCCCGCTGGCGATGTCGAATGCGTCCGGCCAGTCGTCGCTGTTGCAGTCGGCGTACGGAGGATAGTGGACGCCGCCGTGACCGTAGGTGTTGTCGAAGCCGACCGCTCCCCAGTCCTTCTCGTGCGCCCACTGGAAGATCAGATCGCGCACCTGCGCGGCGGATGCCAACGGATTGACCGACCAGAGGCTCGCCGCGAGACCGGCAGCGTTGGGGCACGCCGCGCTGGTGCCGATGAACGAGCTCGCGAACGAGGTCGAGGTGCTGGTCGGCGCGCAGATGTCCGGGCACGGTGTGCCACCGTTCGTCGGACCACCGCTCGAGTAGCTGGCGATCACGCAGCAGTCGTACTTCGACGAACCGTAGAGAGAGCGCTCGGCGGCGCCGACCGAAATCACGAGGGGATGGCTCGAGTCCGACGGCGACAGGTTGGAGCCGTAGCGTTTCGAGAACTGCTGCCATGTTCCGCCCGACGAGAAGATCTCGAACTCGGTGCCGGGTCCGGCGATCCGCTTCACGACCAGTTGGAGCTGCACGGAGACGTTGTTGAACGGATTGGTGAAGGAGACGGACTCGGAACTCTCGCCGCTCAGCGTCGAGGAGGCGAGGACTTGCGTGGCGGTCTGGTCGTAGAGGAAGAGATCGTAGTCGTGATCGCCACCCGCGGGGTCCATCGTCAGGCGGAAGCTCACGGTTCCACTCGGCGGACAGAGGATCCCGAGCGCTTCGTCGTTGCTCCCGTTCCAGGCGTGGTAGCCATCCGAGTCGTTGCCGTCGTCGAAGAAGCCCTGCCAGTGCTCATCCGCCTCGTTGCCGCACGAGTTGAAGAAGAGGATCCCTGCGTCGGCCGCCGCGTTGGCCGCCTGCGTGACGGAGGCGGTGTCATCCTCCCACGGCGTCCAGTAGCCAATGGACATGGAGATGATGTCGACGCCCATGTCGGTGAGATCGCTGATGGCTTGGGCCACTTGGGTCTGGCCCTGGGTGTTGAAGAGCTTGTAGGTCGCGTTCGGTGCGTGGTCGTAGATCGTCTCCATGACGAACCGCCCGTGGGTCCCGACCGACGACGACTCGAAGCCGGCGCCGGTGAGATCGATCTTCTCGAAGCCGGCATCGAAGAGCCCCGGTGCGTCGCCGGAGAGCCGCGAGTCGATCAGCCCGAAGAAGCCGCTGTCGACGATCCCGATCGTGATGCCGGTGCCGTCGAACCCATCGTCCCGATAGTCGGTGGTGTTCATCACGGCCATCGCGTTGCCGTCGAAGGAGGGGAGCTCTTGGCCGAAGCCGCGCGGCTCGACCATGAAGCCGACCGGAAGCTCGGTCGACAGCGTCTCGATCTCCGCGACGGGAACGCGCGCTTCGGTGCGGTCGCCCCAGGACCGGACGACCGAGCCGCCGTGCCGACCGACCAACTCCGCGACATCGACCTCGCCGCCCGAGCCGTTGCCGACGATCTCGACCGCCGCGAGGCCGGCATCGTCGATCGGCATCCCGAGCGAGCGCAGCGCGTTCTTCGCGACCTCGACGCCACCCGCGTTCCGCGCCGCCCGACTCGCCTCGACCAGGGCGGGGACCGCCTTGATCCCGGGCGCGAGCCGCGGAACGGTCGGCGGATTCGTGAGGTCGGTGACATCGGTCCACTGGGCGCCCACGTGCGCGCCGAACAGAACGGTGAGAGCGAGGACGAGCCGGGCGATCGTGCGGCTCTCGAGCAGGGTGGCCATGGGGATTTCTCCTCGGGTTCCAGGGGGATGGGGTGGGGATCCGCGACGAACTGCCGCCGCCCCCCGGGGTGGATTCACGGGCACTTCGGTTTTCGGCTCGGGATTCCGAGAGAGGTGGGACAAGGGGCGCGCGCCGCGATCGCGGGAGGGACGAGGAGCGGTGGGTGCTGCGAAACATTGCCCGTCGACTCGTGATCCTTCGTGGTCTTCCCTGGGGAGCCGACTCTGCGGGTCAGCGCTTCACCCCGAGGAATCCACCGAAAGGAACTCACGTGCTGCGTCGATCCGATCCGAGCCGATTCGTGTCCATCGTGTTGCTGGTCC
>JAGQRC010000357.1 GCA_020425835.1 Planctomycetota bacterium
GGGGGCGGGAGAGCGCCGCGAACGCGGGGAGATCGGCGCGGTTGATGCGATCGATGAGGATCTCGTCCTCTCGGTCGGTCACGGGGGTCCTTTCGACCGTCGGAGGTGCGGTCCCGGTAGCTCGAATGGCCGAATCGACGCGGTTTCTCCGCGGGCCGCGCGGAGTTTCGGGTGCGCGGCGGCGGCGCGCAATGATATGCTCCGCCGCTCTTCACCGGGCGCCTTCGAAGAGGTGGAGATCGGTCGTCAATCGTGAAGCAGGTCGCGGTGGTCCGTCCCGTCAATGTGCATCTCGTCAGCCTCGGCTGCCCCAAGAACCTCGTCGATTCGGAAGTGATCCTCGGCCGACTCGGCGAGGCCGGTCACCGCGTCACACCGTATCCCGAGCTCGCGGACGTCCTGATGGTCAACACCTGCTCCTTCATCGACTCCGCCAAGGAGGAATCCGTCAACGCGATCCTCGAGCTCGCGTCGTACAAGGAGGAGGACCCGGGCAAGCGGATCGTCGTCGCGGGATGTCTCGGCCAGCGCTATCCCGAGGATCTCCTGAAGGAGGTGCCGGAGATCGACGCGATCGTCGGGCTCTCCGAGTATCAGCGCGTCGGCGAGATCATCGATGATCTCGTCGGTGAGGAACGACGGCTGACTGCGCTGCAGGTGCGACCGCCGGTGCATCCGTCGTACTCCGAGGGCTCTCGGTTGCGCCTCACACCGCGGCACACGACCTATCTCCGCATCTCCGAGGGATGCGACAATCCCTGCACCTTCTGCGCGATCCCATCGTTCCGCGGACGGTTCCGGTCGAAGCCCCTCGATACGGTGGTCGCGGAGGCGGAGGAGCTCATCGCTTCCGGAGCGACCGAGCTCAATCTCATCTCTCAGGACCTGACTTCGTACGGGCTCGATCTCTCCGGTCGGTACCAGTTGGCGGAGCTCCTCGAGCGTCTCGATGGTCTCGATGGCGTCCGCTGGATCCGACTGCTCTACGCCTATCCGAAGAAGTTCTCCGACGCGATGATCGCTGCCGTCGCCGATCTCGATCGGGTAGTGCCCTACATCGACATGCCGATCCAACACATCCACGACAAGACCCTGCGTCGGATGGGACGTCGCATGGGCGAGAGCGACACCAAGGAGCTCTTCGATCGGATGCGCGCGCGGATCCCCGGCCTGGTGTTGCGCACGACCTTCATCGTCGGCTTTCCTGGGGAGACCGACGAGGAGTTCGAGGCCCTCGAGCGATTCGTGCAGGACTACCGCATCGAGCGCGTCGGCGTCTTCCCCTACTCGGACGAGGACGGCACGCCGGCGACGCGATTGAAGGACAAGATCCCGGAGGAGATCGCGCTCGAGCGCCAGGAGCGCTTGATGCTCGCGCAGCAGGAGATCGCCTTCGAGTACAATCGCGCGCGCGTCGGGGAGATCGTCGAGGTGCTGATCGACGGCGAGGTCGAGGACGGACTCGACGAGGCCGAGGATGTCGACGACGAGAGCGCGGCGTCCGAGGCGTCGCGGGTCGGCACCTACGGACGGAGTTATGCCGAGGCCCCCGAGATCGACTCCCGGATCTACGTTCCGGATGACGCGGGCGAGATCGGAAGCTACGTTCGAATGAGGATCGTCGGCATCGACGGTTACGACTTGGAGGCGGAGCCGCTCGACGACGGCCCGTCGAGGCCCAACCGGTAGGGGCTGGGCTGGCCCGAGGCAGCGGCAGGACGTGATCGATGAGGCTCCGGAACGACGGAGCCGTGGTGAACCCGAGGCGGAGCCGTGCATCTCTCGATCGTCATCCCGGCCTACAACGAACAAGCGCGGTTGCCCGCGACGCTCGAGGCGGCCGTCCGCTTCCTCGAGGGTGAGAGTTACGACTCCGAGATCTGGGTCGTCGATGACGGCAGCGCCGATCGCACGGCGGCGATCGCCGAGTCGGTGACGTCGTCGATACCGGTGCGCGTGCTCCGACGCGAACACGCCGGCAAGGGCGCGGCGGTCCGGGCAGGGATGCTCGAGGCGACCGGAACCTATCGGTTCCTCTGCGACGCGGACCTCTCGATGCCGTTCGAGGAGCTCCCGCGTTTTCTGGCGGAAGCGGATCGCGGCGCCGATGTCATCGTCGGCTCCCGACAGGTCGCCGGTGCGCGGCGCGAGAACGAGCGCTGGTACCGCCATCTCATGGGACGCGTGTTCAACGGCGTCGTCCGGCTGTTGACGGTGCGCGGGATCCACGACACCCAGTGCGGATACAAGCTGTTCCGGGGGGACCTCGTCGGCGAGCTCTTCGAGCCGCTGTCCGTCGAGGGGTTCGCGTTCGACGTCGAGGTGTTGTTCGCCGCCCAACGGGCCGGCTACCGACTGGTCGAGATCCCCATCATCTGGCGGCAGAACGAGCTGACGCGCGTCTCGCCGGTTCGCCACAGCATCGAGATGTTCGGTCAAGTCGTCCGGCTGCGCGCTCGAGCGTGGGCGGGGTGCTACCCGAGGAGATCCCGACGGCTGCCCGAGGCGCGGCGAGAGAACTCGTGAAGCTCGACGGCGAACCCGCCCGCTGCGCTTGAAAGCGGAGCGTCCTTCCCCGCAGAATGCTCCGAGTCGTCGATCGACACGGCCGGCACGTCGTTCGGCGATCGTCGGCGGTCGGCGAGAAGAACAGCAGCGCATGGGCTGCACGGGCCACCCGGGAGAGGAGTCCGATCAGCGTGTCGCCTCGACCGGAATGGCTCAACCTCCCGAACAAGATCACCATCGCCCGATTGGTGATCGCGGTATTGTTGTTCGTCCTCTTCTCCCTGCAGATCCACTGGGAGGTGGGTGACCGCTCCGTCGTGCTCAACCTCGCCGCGATCGTCTTCAGCATCTGTGTCGCAACGGATTGGCTCGACGGCTACCTCGCGCGGCGCTGGGGGATGGTCACCACGTTCGGGCGGATCGCCGATCCCTTCGTGGACAAGGTCGTCGTCTGTGGCAGCTTCGTCTATCTGGTGAAGCTCGTCCCCAACATCGTCTGGCCCTCGGTCGCGGTGGTGATCATCGCCCGGGAGTTCCTGGTGACCGGACTCCGCTCCTACCTGGAGAGTCAGGGCGTTCCGTTCGGCGCGAGGTGGGGCGGCAAGATCAAGATGGTCGTCCAGTCCTTCGCCATTCCGGCGCTGCTGGTCTACGAGGCCAACTACGCCCACCTCGACTCGCGTCCGTGGATGGGCGAACTGTTCCACTGGGGCTCGATCGGCCTCGTGATCGCGACGCTGATCTCCACCATCATCTCCGCCTGGGACTACATCGCGATCGCGGTGACCGGAATCCGAGAGAGTCCCCGCGAAGCGAGTGTCGAGTGAGCTGGCGTTGGTGCGTCGTCACCTTCTTCGGGGCCGGCGCCTCGCCCGTGGCTCCCGGGACCGCCGGTTCGCTCGCCGCGACGGGGATCGCATGGGTCGTCGTCGCCAGTGACATCCGAGGCGCCGCGGGGTGGCTCCTCGGCCTGGCGTTCGTCGCGTCGTCGCTCAACGTCGCACTCGGGGCGTGGATCGAGGATCACTTCGGTGGCAAGGATCCCGGCGCGGTGGTCATCGATGAGTGCGCCGGGCAGTGGATCGCGTTGCTCCCGCTCGCCTGGGCCGGAGACTCCGCATGGCCCTGGTACCTCGCCGGATTCCTCCTCTTCCGCGCCTTCGACATCGTGAAGCCGCTCGGCGCGCGTCGACTCGAGAAGCTGCCCCGGGGTTGGGGAGTGCTCCTGGACGATGTCCTCAGCGGTATCTACGTGGCGGGGATCATCGCGGTCGCTCACGCCCAGTGGAGCTGAGCCGGCCAGAAGGTCAGGCGAAGTGCTCCGCGGTCAGGTCGGGCGGCATCATCGCGCGGTGGCGACGATCGCTCGGGACTCGGATCAGCACCAGCGCGAGCACCGCGATCGCGGCGATCGCCGGGACGGCGAACGCGATCCGCGCATCGTCCACGAATCCTGTCAACAGTGGCCCGCACGCGACGCCGAGGGAGAACGAGAACGTGTTGATGCCCATCGCGCGCGCGCGATTCCCTGGTTCACTGCGCTCGGCGGCGATGCCGTTCACGCTCACACTGACCGCAGCCGCCGCGACGCCGAGCAGGACCCGCAGCACGAAGACCTGAGTCAAGCTGTCGGCGAAGCCCTGTAGCGCGGTGCAGGGGGCGAGCAGCACCATCGCGGCGGCCAGCACCCACTTCTTGTCGTGTCGGTCACCGAGGAGGCCGAGCGGGTACTGGAGCAGGAACCGCGTTCCGATGAACGCGCTGAACACCAGCCCGAGCTCCTCCTCCGTCGCGCCGAACTGTCGCTGGTAGGTGGGGAACAGCGAGATCATCGCGCTGATCCCGACCATCATCAGGAAGATCGTGCTGCCGAGGAGTCGGAGATCGAACGGGATCGGCGGGAGCGCGGAGCGCTGGCCGTCCGGGTCGCGGCGAATGCCGTCCTTGTACTCCGGCACGAAGCGGATCACCGTGACGACCGAGACCGTCAGGAGCGCCGCCGAGGTCCAGAACGAAGTCTGATGTCCCCAACGCCCGGAGATCCACGCGCCGAGGATCGGACCACCCGCGAAGCCGAGGAGTCGAATCGTCGAGTAGACGCCGAGGCTCCGGCCGCCGCGACCCGCGGGCGCGTGACGCGCGATGATCGCCATCAGGGGAGGGAAGGTGATGCCCATGCAGGCCCCCTGCAGGATGCGCAGCCCCAGCAGCCCGATGAAGCTCTCCAGCATCGAGTAGCTCGCCGAGCAGGCGGCGCCGCCCATCATGCCGATCAGGATCAACGGCTTTCGAACGTCGAGCGCATCGCTGATTCGACCGGAGATGATCTGGATACCCGCCATCGAG
>JAGQRC010000358.1 GCA_020425835.1 Planctomycetota bacterium
TCGGCGGTTGGCGACACACCGGGACCTTCGACAAGTTCGACGGAGGTCGGCGCACCGGATCGAACGGCGGCTACGTCGTGGCGGAGCAGACGATCCTCCCCGAGTCGTCCGAGGGCGAAGGCTTGGTCGCGTTCCTCCTGGCCGGACTCGGCGACGAGGAGGTGAACGCCATCGAGCGGCATGCCGGCATCGGGGTCGTCTATCGCGGCGCGCTCCCGGGACGCAACGATGACGTCATCGGCCTGGGTTGCACCCGCGTCGAGTTCAGCGATCGAACGGGCGCCGGGTTCACCGAGAACTCCGAGGTCCTCTGGGAGCTCTTCTATCAGGCTCAGGTCACGCCGTGGCTGGTCGTTCAACCCGACCTCCAATGGATCCGGGACCCAGGCGGGGACGCCACGATCGGGGACGCCTGGGTGGGATCCCTGCGCGTCGAGATCACGCTCTGATTTCCCATCGAAACCGAAGCGAGCGACAGACCCATGAGCATTGCAGTACGGATCACACTCGGCTTCCTGTTCGTCGGTGCCGTCGCCCTCGTCAGCGGCATCGCGGGTTGGTACGGCGTCGGCACTCTCGGCGAGGCGTTGACCTACGTCGGCGGACCGGCCTTGACGACCGCGACCGGCTGTCGAGATGCCTCCAAGGAGGTCGAGCGTCAGCTCATTCTCGTCGATCGGATTCGACGGGGTGATGAGATCGACGCGTCCCTCGAGGAGCTGACGGTCGTCCGAGAGCATCTCGATCGGACGTTCCGAGAGATCGACGATGCGGGTCTGCTCGACGTGCGCACGCTGGACGACACGCTGTCCAGCTATGGCGGCGCCTTGGATGCCTTCCTCGCGGCGCACCGCGCCATGTTGGAGGCCAAGTCGGAGTACGACGCGCACACGCTCGAGTTGGTGAGCGCGATGGAGGTCCTGGAAGAGGTCGGTGACGGTGCGGTGGAGTCGATCGCCGAAGCTCCGGACACGCCGTGGACCTGGTCCGGGGGACTCGACAAGCGCTGGTCCGCGGCGGATGGGGGGATGGAGAGCACGATCGGTTTCCTGCAGCAGCGCTATCACGTCGCGCGGCTCGTCGAGGGGGGCGACGACGAGGCCGCGATGGCCGCGCTCCAGGGGGCGGTCGAGTTCCAGAGCGAAGCGTCGAAGGAGATGGTCGGGAGCGGCTTCTTCGATACCGTTCAGCCCGACGGCCGGACCACCGGTCAGCAGTTCCTCGACCGGCTCGCACGCCAGTTCGAGCTCCAGTCGACCTTCGTCGACCGCGTCCGCGAGTTGCGACAGCAACGAGAGAGCTATGCCCGCGAGACGACCCAGCTCCTCGCTCGGCTGGATGAGTTCGAGGCCAGCGGAGAGCGGATGGTCGAGCAACAACTCCGCGACGCCGACGCCGAGAAGGCCTCGGTGAGGAGCGCGATCCTGACCTGCCTCTTCGTCTCGATCGCCGGAGCGCTCCTCTGTGGGATCTTCTTTGCGCGGTCGATCTCGCGGCCCGTCCAACAACTCGCGTCGACGCTCGACGAGATCGCCCACGGAACGGGCGATCTGTCGGTGAAGCTGTCCGAGCGGTATCCCGGAGAGGTGGGCAAGGCGGCGCGCTCCTTCAATGTGTTCATCGGCAAGCTCAAGTCCATCATGCGCGAGGTCGGAGCATCGACCGCGACCGTCGAGAGCTCCGTCGGGACGATCGAGAAGCTGTCGGGCGAACTCGCCAGCGGAGCGACCGAGGCGTCGGGTCGGACGAAGACGGCGGAGGACGCGTCGCGCCGGATCAGCGACAACACGCAGTCCTCGGTGGCGTCGGTCGGCGAGCTGTCGTTGAGCATTCAGGAGATCTCGCGCAGCGTGAACGAGGCGACGAGTGTCGCCTCCGCCGCGGTCGATCTCGCCAATGACGCTTGTCAGATCATCAACGAGCTCACCGAGAGCAGCGCGGAGATCGGGAACGTCCTCACCTTGATCGACACCATCGCCGCGCAGACCAATCTGCTCGCGCTGAACGCCACGATCGAGGCGGCTCGTGCCGGGGAGGCGGGACGCGGGTTCGCCGTCGTCGCCACCGAGGTCAAGGACCTCGCGATGGAGACGACCGCCGCGACCGGCGAGATCGGCTCGAAGATCGAGGCGATCCAGTCGCGGAGCACGCGCGCCTCCGCCGCGATCTCGGAGGTCTCCATGGTCATCGGGCGGATCAACGACATCTCGACGGCGATCGCCGGCGCGGTGGAACAGCAGAGCGTCAACGCCCAGAGCATCGGGGACGGCTTCTCGGCCACTGCTCACGAGACCTACGAGATCGCCGACAACATTTCGCGTGTCTCGGAGAACGTCCAGAAGACCGCGCAGAGCGCCGAGACGACCCGTCGAGCGGCCACGGAGTTGGCCCGTGCGTCGGCGGCCCTCAAGCGCAACATCGATCAGTTCCGCTGCTAGCCCGAACTACTCACGAGCCCGCTACTGTGAGGACGCAAGACGCGCGCTGACTGCGTCATAGCTTCCGACTCGATCCTCAGAGACCAACACAGGTCGATTCCGGTCGAGTCGTCGCTCTTCCTTGCCAGCACACGCCTTGCGACCTCTCGCTACGCGGTTCGTGAATAGTTCGGGCTAGCGAGTCGCCGCGGTGCGCGGCACGTGTCGGACCGGAAGGTACTCCGGCCGCCACATCGCCTGATCGACGTTGCGCTCCAGGTCGATCAGCACCCGGCCGTCGGCGAACCCCTCGGCGACGGCCTGGCGGATCGTCGCACAGGCGACGGCGCGGGAGCACTCGCGGATGCGACCGAGCGCCGGATAGACCGCGCACTCCTCGAGATCGCGCGGCGTGACCTGCTCGGCGAGCGCCTTCGCCGCCTGGAGGAACATCGCGTCGCTGACGCGCGACGCGCGCGCGACGGTCAGACCGAGGCCGACGCCGGGGAAGATGAAGACGTTGTTGCCCTGGCCGATGCGGAAGCGGCGACCGTGGTGCTCGACCGGATCGAACGGGCTGCCGGTCGCGACGATCGCGCGTCCATCGGACCAGTGGATCGCTTGCTCGGCGGTGCACTCCGACTTCGAGGTCGGATTCGACAGCGGGAAGATGATCGGTCGCTCGTTGACGGCGCTCATCGCGCGGACCACTGCCTCATCGAAGAGTCCCGGTGTTCCCGAGGTGCCGATCAAGATCGTCGGCTCGACGTTCTCGATCGTCTCGCGCAGGGTGATGTGGGAGCGATCACCGCAGCGGTACTCCACCGACTCCCCGACCGGTCGCGCATAGGTCGCCTTGAAGTCCTCCAGGCCCGGCCGGTCGTCCGTGACGAGGCCCCGGCTGTCGACCGTCCAGACGCGTCGGATCGCCTCCTCCCGGGTGAGCCCCGCTTCTCGGAACGCCGCGACGATCAGATCGCCGATGCCTTGGGCGGCCGCCCCCGCGCCCGCGAACACGACGCGCTGGTCCCGGAAGTGACGTCGTGTGATGCGAAGTGCGCTGAAGAGTCCGGCGACCGTCACCCCGGCCGTGCCTTGGATGTCGTCGTTGAACGTGCAGAGCTCATCGCGGAAGCGGTCGAGCTGTCGGATCGCGTTGCCCTTGAGGAAGTCCTCCCACTGGAGGACCACTTGGGGGAACACCTTCTTCACCGCGGCGACGAACGCATCGATGAACGCTTGGTACTCCGCCCCGCGGATCCGCCGGTGGCGCATTCCGAGGTAGAGCGGATCGGCGAGGCGCTCCTCGTTGTCGGTGCCGACGTCCAGGGTGATCGGGAGAGTGCTGAAGGGTGAGATGCCGGCGCAGAGGGTGTACAGCGACAGTTTCCCGATCGGGATTCCCATCCCGCCGGCGCCCTGGTCGCCCAGGCCGAGGATTCGCTCACCGTCGGTCACGACGATGATCGACGGATTGACGATCTGCGCGTTGGCCAGGATCGTCTCGATCCGGTCCCTCTGCTCGTAGGTGATGTAGAGACCCCGTGGTTTTCGGTAGATGTGCGAGAACTTCTGGCACGCCTCCCCGACCACCGGCGTGTAGACGATCGGCATCATCTCTTCGATGTGCTCCTGGATCAGCCGGTAATAGAGCACTTCGTTGCGGTCGTGGAGACTGGTCAAGTGGATGTAGCGCCCGAGTGGGGTGGTCTTGCTCTGGTAGTTCTCGTACGCCCGCTCGAGCTGTTGTTCGATGGTGCAGACGGCGGGGGGGAGAAGGCCCTCGAGCTCGAGCTCGCGCCGCTCCTCCTCCGTGAACGCGGTGCCCTTGTTGGTGAAGGGGTCGAGCATCAGGACTGCACCCTTGCTGCTCACCGCCATGTACTTCTGACCGGTCGCGTGATCGACCCGAATGATGATCCGCATGCTGACCCACCTCCCCATCGAGGTCGTCGAAGTCGGAGGGGCTGCCACTTCATGGCCAAACATCGGAGTTACGAGCGACGCGGTCGAGAGGCGACCGGCGACCCGCGCTCGGTCGATACGGCGGGCGTGTGCGACGCGGGCCGCCCGAGGCTTCGACGGGAGCGAGATCTCGGCCGCTTCCGGTTCTCAGCCGCGGGTTCGTCTTCGCATTCGGGAGAATCAGCGCGGCGGGCCGGGCTCCTCGACGACGGGCGCGCCGCGCGTCGTGCTCTCGGACGACCAGTCGGTCCCGCAGTCGGGACAGCGCATCCTGGAGTAGCTGGCCGGTCCGCAGGTCGCGCAGCGTCGACCGATCTCGACACTCTTCCGCAGACGGTCGAACTCCTCCGACGCCTCGTCGAAGCGGTCTCGATCATCCAACGCGATGTTGCCGATCCACCCTCGCCCGCACCGTGTGCACCAGTGGTCTTCGGTACTGCCGCCGCACGCCGGGCACTCCGCCGG
>JAGQRC010000359.1 GCA_020425835.1 Planctomycetota bacterium
CGACGTAGCGCCGGCGCTCCGGTCTCAGCCAAGCTGTTCCTCGTAGCTTCCCGTCGCCCGGCTGTGGAACGTCGTGGTCTCGCCGATGAACACCAGGGGAACCGTGCCGGTCGCGCCGTTGCGGTTCTTCGCGACGATGACCTCGGCCTTCCCTTTCGACTCCTCGCGGTCCGGGTGATAGTACTCGTCGCGATACAGCAGGAGGATCTTGTCCGCGTCCTGCTCGATCGCTCCGGACTCACGAAGGTCGGACATCCGAGGCCGATGATCCTCGCGTTGCTCGACGGCGCGCGAAAGCTGGGAAATCGTGATCACCGGCACCGAGAGCTCGCGCGCCATCGCTTTCAGCGAACGAGAGATCGCACTGATCTCCTGCTGGCGGCTCTCGGTCCTCCCTCCCCCGAACTCGAGCAGCTGAAGGTAGTCGATGACGATCAGCTGCACGTCCTTCTGCGCCTTCAGGCGGCGGGCCTTGGCGCGGATCGACATTGTGTTGAGATTCGCCGAGTCATCAATGTAAATCTCCGCCTCGGACAGTATATCTGCAGCCGCAGTAAGACGTTGCCACTCTCGCGCGCCGAGCTCGTTGCCCCGCAGTTTCTGTGATTCGACCCGCGCCGTCCCGCAGAGCAGGTTCATGGCGATCGCTCGGCTGTCGACCTCCAGGCTGAAGATCCCGACCGGCTTCTTCAGCCCGAGCGCCACCTGCTGCGCGATGTTCATGCTGATCGTGGTCTTCCCCATACTGGGACGACCGGCGACCACGATGAGCTCGGCCGGCTGGAGCCCGTTGGTCTTCTTGTCGAGATCGACGTAGCCCGTCGGCAGGCCACTACCCCCCTTGTGCCATTGGTCGATCAGATCGAACGTGCTGCGAATGGCATCGGCCAGGGGCACGACGCCGTCCTCCATCGATCGGTTCGAGAGCTCGAAGATCCGTTGCTCCGCCCGGTCGACCTGCTGCCCCGCCTCCATGCCGCTGTCGTAGGCATCCTGCAGGATCTCGCTCGACGTCTCGATCAGGCTGCGCAGCAGCGCGTGCTCGATCAGGATGTCCGCGTAGTAGGTCGCGTTCGCGCTCGAGGTCACCGACTCCGTGAGTTCGACGAGGTACTCCATCCCGCCGACTTCATCGAGCACCTGGTCGCGCTCGAGCCGATCCCGGAGCAGGATCAGATCGATCGTCCCCTGGTCCTCGTTCAGATGACGGATGTGCTCGAAGATCACCCGGTGGCGGCGGGAGTAGAAGTGCTCCGGCTGCAGGCGTCCGAAGACGCTGCCGGTCTCCCCCATGGCCAACAGCAGCGATCCGAGGACCGCACGCTCGGCGGTGATGTCGTGTGGAGGCTGCCGAGTTCCGTCCTTCGAGCGCGGCTCGTTCATGGTGAGGACTCGCTCTCGACAGCCGGAACGACGGGGGAACGGAACGAGCACCAGACGGGGGCGCCAGTTCGATGGGGCCGCAGCCCGTTGGCGCGGCGGCCCGAGGGGGCGCGGGCCACCGTGAGCCGCCGCGGCGCGGAACCGGGTCGGACGTGCTGGCCGCCGGAAGCGCTCGAGTCGCGACCCGGGTGGGTCGTCGAAGATCGAGTTCGCTCGGAGCCAACGGAGAGGCGATCAGCTCTCGCCGTCGCCCTCCCCGCCTTCGCCGACGCTGGTCGTGCCGTCGCCCTTGACGACCCAAACCTTGATCTCGGCCTCGACCTCCGGGTGGAGCTGCACACGAACCTTGAAGATCCCGAGCTCCTTGATCGGCTTGTCGAGCAGGACCGTCTTCGGGTCGATCTCGATGTTCTCCTGGCGGAAGTGATTGGCGATGTCGCGCGGCGTCACCGATCCGAACAGGTGCCCCTCCTCGGTCGCTCGCGCGATGATCGTGCACGAGGCCCCCTCGAGCTCGTTGGCGATCAGGCGCAGCTTGCCCTTGGTCTCCTCCTCCTGAGCGATCAACCGACGCTTCTGCGCCTCGAACCACTGGAGGTTCCCCTTGGTCATCTCGATCGCGAGACCCTGCGGGATCAGGAAGTTCCGGGCGTAGCCCGGCGTGACGTCGACGATCTCACCGAGTCCACCGAGACTGGTGACGTTCTTCTTGAGCAGCAGCTTCATGAGCGATTCCTTCCTTCGGTCAACCGAGCTCAGTTGCCGTACGGGAGAAGGCCCAGGGTGCGGGCTCGGAGAATGGCAGTACGGATTCGGTGTTGGGTCTTCGCGTCGCATCCGATCCGACGACGAGGCATCAGCTTGCCCTGCGGCGTCATGAACTTCAGCAGCGTGTCGATGTCTTTGTAGTTGATCACCGTGTCGTCGGTGACCAGGTTGGCTTTCTTCTTGAAGCGCATTCGTTTCGTTTTCCTTCTGTCGGCCTCGATCGGCGACCGGACGATTCGTCGCGCCGGTCGCCTCTCATCGATCCCACCTCGCACGTCTCCTGCGGAGACCGGAGATCCACTCTCCGTTCGGGTCGGATCAGAAGGGGACGTTGTCGTCGTGGTACGACTGACCACCGCCGTAGCCGCCGGCATCTCCGCCGCCGCCGCTGTCACCACCGGAATAGTCGCGTCCGTAGTCGGAGACACCCTGTCGGGAGTCGCCTTCGTAGGAGCGGCCGCCGCCGCCCCCGCCCTCGCCGCCGCGCGGCAGGAACTGGACGCGATCGGCCACCACCTTGAGCTTGCTCCGGCGTTGACCTTCACTCTCCCAAGTGTCGAGCTTCAGTCGGCCTTCGACCAACACACCCGAGCCCTTGCGGAGGTACTGGTTGCAGTTCTCGGCGGACTTCCCCCATACCGTCACGTCCACGAAGGTCGTCTCCTCGACGTTCTCTCCGTCGTTGCGGCGGTAGCGGTTGTTCACCGCCAGACCGAGGTCGGTCACGGCCATCCCGGATCCGAGGTAGCGAAGCTCGACGTCTCGGGTCAGTCGTCCGACCAGAATCACTCGGTTGAAGTCCATCGGCATCTTTCCTTCGGGCTTCGGTGGGGCGTCATCGATCCGGCAGCTTAAGGGCTGCACCGTCGGATGTCACGCCCGTCCCGCCGCCCCGTATCCCGGACGGCTGGCGGTCGCGGGTGCTACTCGTCGGAGTACCGATCGTCGTCGCTGTCGTCGCGATCGCTGTCGTCGTCGTAGTCGTCCCGCGAGTCGTCGCGCGTGTCATCCTCGCTCGAGTCATCGTCGTCGGAGGTCTCGGCCGGAGCCGGCCGGGAGGCCTCCTCGCGCTTCCGAGCCTCGGTCATCACGCGGCGACGCTCCATCTCGGCGTCGAGCCCTTCCTCGTGGAGCACCAGCACGCGCAGGATGTCCTCGGTCAGCTCCGAGTCTCTGCGAATCTGCTGGATGCTCTGCGGCGGTGCCGTGAAGTAGGTCAGGTAGTAGGTGCCCTTTCGGGCGCCTTGGATCTCGTAGGCCAACCGTTGGTCCGGCCAGCGCTCGGCATACCTCAACTCCGCGCCGTTCTTGCTCAGGATCGTCCCGACCCGGGACTCGAGCTCCGACCAACGTCGGGCGGTCTGGTTGGCGTCGAAGAGGAACATGCCCTCGTAGAGTCTCTCGGTCATTCGTCGTCACTCCTCGTGGCGTTGTCCGTCGCGGATCCGGCCCCCGACGGTTGGTTTCCCGCGCTCGGATCCGCCGAGCGCGAAGGAGTCGTGTCGAGCCCGGAACGCCTTGGCGCCTCCGGCTCGGTTCTCTCGGTCTCGTCGCCCGTCGGCGGCCGATACCCGTTGAATTCGTTCATCGCGGCGATGGCGCCCTGTCGACACCACGTCTCACACGCGGCCGCGGCCGCTTCGATCGCAGCCTCGATCACCTTGCGTTGCCCGGGGTCGAACGGCTCGAGCACCCAGTCGACGACCGTCTCCCCTTCATCGTTCACCGCGGACCGGTCGGGGCGCCCGATTCCGACCTTCAGGCGATCGAACCGGTCGGTCCCCAACGCGCGAAGAATGTCCTCGACGCCCCGGTGGCCAGCGCTCGAGCCCTTGCGACGGACCCGCAGCTGACCGAGAGGAAGATCGAGGTCGTCGTAGACCACGAGGACGTCCTGCGCGCCGAGACCGCAGTCTTCCAGAGCTCGGATCGTCGGCTCGCCG
Source organism: Planctomycetota bacterium (assembly GCA_020425835.1). The sequence continues at coordinate 4,095 of JAGQRC010000359.1, forward strand.
CTGCGGTTCATGAATCGACCGGGCTCCAACGTGATCACCCCGGGATCCTCGCTCCCATCCCCGTCCGGGCTGTAGAGGTCGAAATCCGGAGAGGCCGCGTCGAACCGTGCGAACGGACCCCGCACGCTCCAGCCGCGGCGTTGCAGCCGAGCGCGGAGCCGTCGGACCACGTCGAACCCGACGTTGTGGCGTGTGCCGTCGTAACGCGGTCCAGGGTTTCCGAGCCCGACGATCAACCGCGTCACGGTCTCGGGACCACCGGGGATCAAGCCCCGGCTTCCCCTTCGGCCCCGGTGGCCTCCTCGTCCGGGGTGTGGCCGTGGACGATGACCACGGGCTCCTCCGGGCCGATGAGCGCGACCACGCCTTGCGGGAGCTGGAGCTCTCGCACGCGAATCGCGTCGCCGATGCCGAGGTGGCCGACCTCGACTTCGATGAACGCCGGAATCGCGCGAGCGGTCCCTCGAACCAAGACCTCGTGGTGCGGGAGGTCGAGGATGCCGCCCGAGGAGACACCGCGGGCGGTGCCGACAGTGTGGACCGGGATCGAGGTCTCGATCACCTCGTCCATCGAGACGCGAGCGAAATCGACGTGGATGATCTTCTCGCCGAAGGTGTCGAACTGGAGCTCCTTGAGGAGTCCACTCTCCTTCTTGTCGCCGATCGTGATGGTCATGAGGTGCTGCTCGGCAGCGACGTGACGTGCGATCTGCTCGTGTCGGACGTAGAACGACTGGGTCGGCTCTCCGTG
>JAGQRC010000360.1 GCA_020425835.1 Planctomycetota bacterium
AATCCGCGGCGCGCTCGAGGCCGCTGCTCCTCTGGTTGATGAACGGCCATCCCCTCGGCTGCACCTGAGGCAACGGCGTGGCGGGCAGGTCGTCCGTCTGGAGTGATGCCGAAGTCGCCGAGCTGGCCCAGTCCTCGTTCGTCTGCGCGACGGATGAGGTATGGCGCCTGCAGCGCGACGATGATCGGGAGTGCCGCTTCTTCCAGACCACCGTCGCCGGGAAGCCGGGGGCGCTCGAGGGAAGCCACCAAGGCATCTACATTGTCGCGCCGAGCGGTCGGCTGCTCGCGCGGCGGAACGCCCTCGCCCCCGATCAAGCGCTCGCACTCCTCCGCGAGGGTCTCGACGCCTGGAAGAACGCGGACGATGACACCCGACGTCCGGCCGAGCCTTCGACCTTTCTTCCGGAGTACCGCTGGGAGCAGAGCTACCCCGAGGGAGGACTGGTTCTCTCCGTGATCCTCCGCGACCTCCCGCCGCCCGACGAGGCCTCCTCGGAGCCGAGCGCGACGAGCCGGCCGGCCGGTCGCAACGCGATGCGCTTCAACCGTGACCATGCCTGGTTCCACCGCGACGAGGTGAGCGACTGGATCCCCGCGGATCCGGTGGTCGGCGCGAAGCGGATCCTGCCGAAGGCCCTCGCACAACGCCTCGCACGCTTCCACCTGGTCGACAACGCGCGAGGACAGGTCGGACCGTTCGCACCCGAGGAGATCGAGGAGGCGACGTTCACGATCGAGGTCGTCGCACGGGAAGACGCGATGCTCCACCTGAGGATCGACGGCCGGACGCGCGCGAGCTCCGACGGGGTCTGGAAGATGGGCGACAACGATTGGAAGCTCTTCCCCTCTCGTCCGCGCTCGATCGAGACGCGGTGCGTCGGCGAGGCGACGTTCGACCTCGACGCGCGACGCTTCATCACCTTCGAGTTGGCGGCGATCGGTGAGAGTCATGGCGGGGTCGGGCTCAACGGACGCGGGGAGCCCGGGGCTCGCGGTCGCATCGGCTACTGGATCTCCCTCGCGCCGGACACCCCCCGACACCGCGTGGCCCCCGCGTTCGTCGACGTCTACGACGTTTCGTGGATCGGTCCGAACGCGCGATAGCAGCGACGCCGAGCAGTGGGATTCGAGTCCCGGTCCGATTGGAGTGATCATGAAGAGCGACGCCCTGACCCCGGCCCAGTACCTCGCCACTCTCCCTCCCGATCGACGCGAGCTCGTCGACGCGGTCCGAAAGGTCATCAACGAGAACCTCGCGAAGGGCTTCCGGGAGGGTGTCCAGTACGGAATGATCGGCTGGTCCGTCCCCCACTCGCGCTACCCCGCGGGTTACCACTGCAACCCGGAGCAGGCGGTCCCGTTCATCTCGCTCGCCTCGCAGAAGAACAGCGTGTCCATCTACCTCTTCTGCCTGTACGTCGAACCGGCGAGGGTCGAGGAGTTCGTCGACGCGTGGAAGGCGACCGGTAAGAAGCTCGACATGGGCAAGTCCTGCGTGCGCGTGAAGACGCTCGAGGACATCCCGCTCGAGGTGATCGCCAACGCGGTGAAGGACTACACGGTCGAGCAGTTCATCGAGCACTACGAAGCGGGCCTCCCCAAGTCGGCGAAGAAGAGCACCTCGAGAGCCGCGACCTCGAAGAAGACGAAGAAGACGAAGAAGATCGCCCGGAAGAAGGCGGTTCGGAAGCCCTCGACGTCGGAGAAGCGCACTGCGAAGAAACGCACTGCGAAGAAGCGGGCCGTGAAGAAGCAGACCGCGAAGAAGAGCCGCTCGAAGAAGACCGCGAAGCGAGCCGCTCGTCGCTGACTTCCGCCCGGTGAGGATGCCCGATGCCCCGAACTCCGTACAACCAGTGGCGACCCCATCCGTGGCACGGCCTCGAGGTCGGCCCCGAACCGCCGACCCTCGTCACCGCCTACATCGAGATCACGCCATTCGACGCGGTGAAGTACGAGCTCGACAAGGCGACCGGCTACATTCGGGTCGACCGACCCCAGCGCAGCTCGGCCCAGCCACCGACCCTCTACGGGTTCATTCCACGCACCTACTGCGGCGATCGAGTGGGAAGACTGTCGGAGCTCGAGCGCGGCGATGGCGATCCGCTCGACATCTGTGTCATCAGCGAGCGACCCGTCACGCGCGCGGACATCCTGATGAACGTTCGGGTGGTCGGTGGGCTGCAGATGATCGACGACGGCGAGGCGGACGACAAAATCATCGCCGTCCTGCAGAACGACCTCTGCTGGGGAACGGTCGAGGACATCGACGGCTTGCCGGCGCGACTCGTCGAGCGGATCGACCACTACTTCTCCACCTACAAGCTCGTCCCGGGACAGACCGCGACGAGCGCGGTGTCCCACACCTACGATCGCGCCCACGCCTGCGCGGTGATCGAGGCGGCGATCGCGGACTACACCGACGAGTTCGCGGACGAGCTCTCTCGACCCGCGGCTGCGGACGACGGGGAATGAACAGTGGTCGCCCCCGGCTCGTCGCGCCGATGCGGTTCGCCCGGAGCTGCTCCAGCTCCGAGCCGGCCCCGACCAGCAGTCACCCGACACTCGCGAGCAGGATCCCGAGCGAGATCGCGACCATCGCCCGCGACGAGACCTCCGCCGGAGCTCGAGGGCTGCGCGGTCGCGACTCCAGGCTCGCTGGACCAGAAGCACGCCCCGGAGCGCGGCACCTCCCCGCCGAAATGAAGATTGCGTCGTCGCTGGCGGCCACTCCTTGACCTGGGCACCCTCACCGACAGGATGGTGGGGCTCGGCGGTCCGGGCTGACCCCCGAGCGGGCTCGATCTTCATCGCAAAACCTGAGGGGGCTCCGTGTCCGACGCCGCACGTCGATCCATCGGTGCGTTCGTGCTCATCGCCGTCATCGCGATCTCGACTTCCACCTATGGGCAGCTCGACTGCCTGCTTCCCGACAACGGGACTGGAACTGCCGACTTCCCTCCGGTGGGCTGCGACTACCGGACCGATGACATCGTGTCGCTCGCTTCGGGGCTCCCGACGGGATCGTCCATCGCCATCGCGCCTCGGCTCACGGCGATCTCCGGCGTCGTCGCCGCGCCGGGAGGCGTGCTCGCCGGTGAGGCGGCGACGTTCAGCGCCGAGGTCGAGCTGACGATGACCGGGGCCGGCGGGCTCGCGGGCTTCTCGCGCACGATCGCGATCCCCGTCACGGGGGAGATCCACAGCGCGCCGCGAACCCTGGGGGCGTCGACGCAGATCTTCACGACCCAGCTCGTCTCCCTGTCCGGCAGCCTCACCGGGGATCCGGACTTCGACACCCTGGAGTTCCTGGCCGGAACGAGCAGCGGACTCGACGGCGGCGGTGTCTCGGCGTTCGACCTCACCGGCGGCGCGTTCAACCTGTCGAGCCTGCTCGATCTCGAGATCCGGATCGAGTTCACCTCGGCCCCGGGTAGTGTCGTGAGCGGTAGCGGCGCGACGATCGACTTCGTCCAGTGGGTGGCCGGACGGCCACTGAACGATGACTGCGCGCAGGCGACGGCGTTCGGAACCGCGACGGGATCCATTCCGGTCCACAACATCGGTGCGGTGCTCGACGGGCCGGACGACTGCGATCCGGACATGACCACCGACGTCTGGTACCTCTACACGGCGGTCTCGACGACGACGATCACCATCGACAACTGCGCCGTCACCGGGCTGCTCGACGACACGGTGATGATCGTCTACGACGACGCGCTCGGCTGCCCCGTTGCCGGGTCTCCGTTCATCGCTTGTGACGACGACACCTGTGGCCCGGTGGGCTTCACCTCGCGGATCGTTCTGCCCGTCGTCGCCGGCGGTAGCTACCTGATCCAGGTCGGCGGCTGGAACGGCAAGATGGGTGACAGCGTCCTCACGATCGCCGAGGCGGAGAACTGCACCGATGGCGTCGACAACGACGGCGACATGCTGGTCGACTGCGACGACCCCGACTGCACGACCTCGTGCGCCGAGGTGTGCGATGACGCGATGGACAATGATGCCGATGGTCTGATCGACTGCGCCGACCCCGAGTGCTTCGGCGCAGCACCGTGCATCGAGGATGGCGCCGAGTGCTCCGACGGATTCGACAACGACGGGGACGGGTTCATCGACTGCGCCGACAGCGATTGCCTCTTCGACGCGGCCTGCATCGAAGCGGGCGACCTCGAGTGCTCGGACGGCGCGGACAACGACGGGGACGGCCTCGTCGACTGTGACGATCCGGGCTGCTTCGGCAGCGCCCCCTGCTGCCCGAGCTACGCGGGGCAGACCGACCTGATCGTCAACCAGGACGGGATCGATGGCGACGAGGGTGCGGTGCTCGATGCGCTCGCGCTCGATCAGGCGCTCACTGCCGTGGGGCGCGATGTGTTGCGCCTCGACGTGCCGGCGGCGACGGCGTCCTGCCTCTTCGACGAGCCGACCCTGGAGAACATCTTCATCGTGATGGGGACCTTCCCGGCGGACGACCGACTCTCGCAGGTCGAGTTCGAGCTGGTGTCCACCGCGCGTCAAGCGGGGAAGAACATCTACGTCGGCTCGTCGGACCACTGGGGCTTCTTCCACATCGTCTCCTCGCTCGATGCTGCGGACGGTGTCGCCTCGGCGATGAACGGGGATGACAGCGTGACCGCGCTGGACGGGCTCGCGACGGGGCTCGGTGTCGACTTCGATGACCTGACGGATGTGCCCTACACGCAGGACGTGCCGGCCGGGAACGACTCGACCGATCGCCTGCAGACCGCGACCTCGGCCCAGGACCCGGGCATCGTTGCGGCGGCACGCGCATTCGGCCCCGACGATGCGCTCGGCCTTCCGGACTTCGGCGTGGTG
>JAGQRC010000361.1 GCA_020425835.1 Planctomycetota bacterium
AGAGCCAAACCGATAACAAGGCGTCGTGACATCCCGGCGTCCTCTCCGTTGCGGGCTTCCTACCTCAGGTACCGTCGGGACGAAGCGCGACTCAACCGCGACTTCGAGAATCGGTCTGATATCCTCGGGCCCGGAGGATGTCATGGGCTCGAGTCCCGATGGAATCGATCGTCTGCTGATCGAGCATCGCCAGCGTCTGCACCAGTGGGTCGAGAAGCGTCTGGACCGTCGCCTCAGAGGGCGCGTGGACGCCTCCGATGTCGTGCAGGACGTCTGCCTGGAGGCTGCCGAGCGCTTGCGGCGACTCGACTCGACTCCGGAGATCGGGTTCTTCGGCTGGCTTCGTTCGTTGGCCCACGATCGTCTCATCGACCTCCATCGGTTCCACGTTCGGACTCGTGCCCGTTCCCTGCGTCGGGAAGCGGGGAGCGTCGGGACCGCGGGAGTGCCGGACAGCGCGTTCGCCGCCGACGAGTCGACTCCCTCGCGTACCGCCATTCGCGGCGAGCGCGACACCCTCCTCCACCAAGCTCTCGCGCGCCTTCGAGGTGCGGACCGGATGGTCATCGAGCTGCGGGAGTTCGCGGGCGCGACGAACGTCGAGGTCGCCGCGGCCCTCGGTCTGTCCGAGGCCGCCGCCAGTGCGCGATATGTTCGGGCGCTCGAGCGACTCGGAGCGATCCTCCGGGCCGAGGCGTCCGGATGAGCTCGTCGAGTGTGAGACATGACAGCGATCGCGATGCCCGAGAGTCGTTGATCGACGAGCTGCGGATGCGGTTGCGACGCGGCGAGAACCCGACGGCAGAGGAGTATCGGTCCCGACATCCCTCGGCGGACATCTCGTTCGACGACCTCATCACCGCGGTCCGACACTTGTCCGAACGCGGATCGGTCCTCCCCGCGCGGATCGGGCCCTACTACATCCGAAGTGAGCTGGGTCGCGGCGCCATGGGTGTCGTGTACGAGGCGCACGATCCGGAGCTCGACCGAGTGGTCGCCGTCAAGGTCCTGCCGGGTCATCTCGTGACGGCTCGTTCCCGCGAGCGCTTTCGCCGCGAGATCATGAGCGCGGCCCGGCTCGAGCACCCGGGAATAGTCCGCGTGTACGACTCGGGTGAAGACGGCTCTCAGAGCTACTACACGATGCAGTACATCCAGGGTCAGAGCCTCGATCACTGGATCGCAGCGGCGCGGCGGTGCGGAGAGACGCGTCATGCCACCGTCGCGGACTGGATTGCGCAAGCCGCCGAGGCGCTCCACTTCGCGCACGAGCGCGGCGTGATCCATCGCGACGTCAAACCGTCGAACCTGATCGTCGACGATCGATCGGTCGTGCACCTCGCCGACTTCGGGCTGTCGAAGATCGTCGATGCGGAGGACATCACCTGTCCCGATGACCTGGTCGGAACGCTGCGCTACCTCGCCCCCGAGCGATTGACCGGAGTCAGCACCGCTCGCAGCGACGTGTACTCGCTCGGCGCGGTCCTGTACGAAGCGCTGACCCTCGAGCCCGCCGCCCGGGGACGGGACAAAGCGTCGATCGTCCACGAGATCGCGGAACACCTCCCGATCGCGCCGCGTCGGCTCGATCCGACGATCCCGCGTGACCTCGAGACGATCGTGATGACCGCCATGTCCCCATCCCCGGGTGGGCGCTACGCGACGGCGCACGACTTCGCCGGGGACCTGCGCGCCTTCCTCACCGACGTGCCGATCCGCGCTCGTCGTCCCGGAGTGGTTCGTCGTCTCACCCTCGCCGCTCGCCGCAACAAGTGGCTGACCGCCACCCTCGCCGTGGCGATCACCGTACTCCTCGCCGGCGCGATCGGCTACGTCGTGCGAGTTCGCGCCCTCCTCGAGCGAACGACCTCGCTCGCGCTGTCGCGGTCGGCTCGCGAGGCTCTCGTCCGCGACCCCATGCTCGGCCTTCTCCTCGCGCGGGAATCGGCCCGAACGCGGTGTGATGCCGATTCGCTCACCACGTTGCAGGCCTCGCTCTCGGCTCTGCACGAGTACGCGCTCCTCGACGCTCACTCCGGAGAGGTCCGAGGCTGTCGGGTCATCGCGGGTCACATCGTCTCCGAGTCTGCCGACTCGTTGCGTCGTTGGTCCCTCGACGGAGAGCCGCACGGGGTCATCGCCTCGACCGAGCCGATCGGTCCCGTCGCCTGGAGCGCCGGCGGAGATCGAGTCGCGTATGCCATCGGGCCGACGATCCACCTCCAAGGCTGGACCGGAAACCCGCCCGAGACCGCGACACTTCGAGCGCCGGTCGACACGGTGGAGTTCGCGTTCGACGGCTCGCTCCTCGCCGTCACCACGGACGGGCTCGTGTCGCGCTGGACCCCACCCGGCGCGCCACTCCCACTTGTTCGCGCGGCGTCCGCCATCCTCTCGATCGCCGCTTCGCCCTGCACGGACGCCTTCGCGGTGATGACGGAAGACGGCCGCGTCACGTGTTACGACCACGACGCGCAAAGGCTCTGGACGGACACGACGAATGCGGCGCTCGGCTCGGTCGGGAAGTGGAGCGGGGATGGCCGTCACTTCGCCGCGAGCCAACGCAACGGCGTCACGGTCTGGAGCGCGGTCGGCCGACCGATCGGTCGTCTCGAGGGCCACGACGATCGTGTCACCGATCTCGCGTTCTCGCCGGACGGCGAGCGTGTGCTCACCGGCTCGGTCGACCAGACCGCGCGGCTCTGGTCGCTCACGGGGGAGCTCCTCGCCACTCTGGATCGACACGGGTCGGGGGTGCAGAGCGTCGCCTTCGATCCGACCGGACAGTCGATGCTCACGACCTCGGCGGACCAATCGGCGTGTCTGTGGACGGCCGAAGGCCGCTGGCTCGCGCGCTTCCTGGGCCACGACGACAGTCTCTCGGGAGGGGCGTTCACCGACGACGGAGAGGCCGTGGTGACGTCCTCGGCCGATGGCACCGTTCGGCTGTGGAAGTGTCAGCCGACCGACTACACGATCTACAGCGGGCACACCGGGGGGCTCTACACGGCCGAGCTCTCTCCGGATGGTCGGCGGCTGCTGACCGCGTCCAGAGATGGAACGGCCCGACTCTGGAGCGTGAGCGGCCGGCTCGAACGCGAACTCCCGCACTCCGCCTACCTGTGCGCGGCCTCGTTCGCGCCGGATGGTCAGAGCTTCTGGGTCACGACGTCCGGTCGCCGTGCATACCACTACACGGCCGAGGGGGACTTGCTGTCCACGTTCGAGAGTCCTGCCCGGCGCGTGCTCTGTGCTTGGGGCGAGTCGGGTGAGGTCCACTACCTGGTTCGCGGCAAGGGGGAAGAAGGCATCGTCCTCGCCAGCGACGGCTCGGTCCGTTGCGAGTTGCACGGTCACGAGGACTACATCTGGTCAGCCGTCCACGACGCCCGGACCGACACACTCTGGTCGACGTCGGAAGACGGCACGGCGCGCTCGTGGAATGCGCGAACCGGCGAACCACTCCTCGTGCTCCGCGCCCACGATCAGCTCGTCCGCGACGTCGATGTCTCCGCGTCCGGCTCGGTGGTCACCTGCTCCGACGACGGCACGGCCCGAGTCTGGTCGAAGAGTGGCGTGGAGCTGGCCGCGCTTCGGGGGCACACGGGTCCCGTTCTCATGGCGACGTTCTCGCCCGACGGGGAGCAGATCGTCACCGCCTCGCGCGACGGGACGGCTCGGGTCTGGCGGGCAGACGGGAAGTTCCTCTTCGCGCTCACGGGTCACCGCGGTGTCCTGTGGTCGGCTGGCTTCTCACCGGACGGACGACGCATCGTCACCGCGTCGTTCGACCGCACGGCGCGCAGCTGGATCGCGCGAGAGGAAGATGTCCTGCGAGCGGCCGAGCAGCGGGCGACCCGTTCGTTCACCTCCGAGGAGCGACGCGAGTATCACGACCTGTTGACGCACTGAAGCGGCAGGACCGACGCTCGGGACACCGTCGGCGAGCCCGTCCTCCACGCCCGTCGACTCGCCTCCCGATCCTGAGTGGAAACGGCCCAACCCTTCGATGCCACCGACCGCGCGCCGCTATCATGAGGCCACGGTCCGGAGGGTGCCGCCCGGCGCGGCAAGGCTCTCGGCCCTGACTGAGGGCAGTGCCCGATTCGAGGATGACAGGAGGCCACCATGCCCGCCCGCAAGACCGACAAGACCTCCAAGCCGACAGGCCGGAAGCCGGCGAAGCGCGCCGCGGAACGAGACGGAGCGCCGACGACGCTGCCGGAATCCATGGTCACCGGCAAGGCCAGCCGCGCGAAGGCAGCCGATGGCGACGAACCGGTCTTCGCCTACATCGCCAGCTTGCCGCAGCCACAACGCGGCATCGCCGAGAGAATCGATGCCCTGGCGGCCCAGACGCTGCCCGGTCTGCAACGCTCGGTGAAGTGGGGCATGTCGTACTACGGCGTCGGCGATGGCTGGTGCTTCTGTTGCGGCGGCTTCGCGAAACACGTCAAGCTCATGTTCGTGAACGGCGCGACCCTCACGCCGGTACCGCCGGTCACCCCGGTAGCGATGGGCAAGGCGACACGGGGCGTGGAACTCGAGTGCTCGGAAGACATCGACGAGCACCAGATCGCGGCATGGATGAAGCAAGTCACGGCCTTGCCCGGTGTCGGGGGAAAGAAGCGATAGGGGCGGTGGATACGTCGAGTTTCGGCGGGAGTGCCGACCGCCGGAAGCTCGGGCCCTCGGCCGGAGTGAGTTTCGGGGAATCGAGAGGTACATTCCTGCGCTACGTCACGTTGGAGCTGTCGGGCACGAGCGACAGCGTCGATTTCCATGGACGGGTCCGTCGAGCCTTCGGGCTCACCCTGGACGGCTA
>JAGQRC010000362.1 GCA_020425835.1 Planctomycetota bacterium
TCGTTCGGTGGACGCTGGGGGGTTCGGATCTCCGAACCGGTGGCGGTCATTTGCTACCCGCCGGGCGAGTTCGCGCGACGTACCGGACTCCATGAGGAGGTCGGTGGCGCTTTCGACGGTCGGATTCGCATTGCGTTCCCGGACGAACTCCGGGAGGGCGGGCTCGAGTTGTCTCGGGTGGTGAGGCACGAGGCGATCCACCTCTTGCTCCACCGGATCGGATCCCAGCCCCCGCCGCGCTGGCTCGACGAGGGCCTCGCCCAACTCTACGACGGGGAGGACCGTGAGCCGTGGCGGGGACGGTTCCGCGAACTCCTCGCTGCCCAGCCGAACGTCGCCGTCGACGAGCGCGAGGGCTTCGACAAGAGTCGCGATCTGACGAACTGGGCGGCCCTGTATCTCCACTCGTACTTCTTCTGCCGACACCTGCTGGACACGGGTCACGACTTCCGCCTCGACATGATGCTCCGAGAGGTCACGCAGGGCCGCACCTGGACGGAGGCGTTCGCTGCCGTGTACGGCGCCTCCGTACGTGAGATCGACCAGAAGTGGCGTCGAGCTCTCTCGGAACCGGTGGAGCCGCGGTAGCTTGTGGGGTTGCTTGCAGGTAGGTCCCCGGTCCGACCGACATTCAGGAGGTGGTGCGTCCGCTCCGAGTAGGGGACTCGGGCTCGGCCGGCCGCGTTGTTCTTCAACCGACTCCGGGAGGCGCGATGGCGAGTACGCTCAACCGCGAAGAGCTCGAGTTCGTCCAGGCGATCGAGAAATACAAGAAGTCGAACTCCAAGACCTTCCTCTCGTGGACGGAAGTCCTCTCGATCGTCAAGGAGCTGGGATACAAGAAGAGTGAGCTCCGGAAACGCAAGAAGACCAAGGCCTGATCGCCATGGAAACGACATCGATACTCGCGCTGCTGTTCGGGGCCCTCGACGGAAGTGTGCCGCGAGACTACTTCAACAAAGAGGTTCTGGGTTCCGACGGACTCGACCTCTCCGGCATCGAGCTCGAGCAATACGACCTTCGGGGCTTGACCTTCCGAAGATGTGTCCTGCGCGGTGCCAAGATGTCCCGCGTGCGGGCGGACGGGGTCTCCTTCGAGCAGGCTGTGCTCGATCGGTGTGATCTGTCGCGGTCGACCCTGATCGGAGCCAACCTGCAGCGCGCGTCCGTCCTGCAGGCCGACTTGAGCGGCGCCGACCTGACGGGGGCCGACTTGACCTGGTGCGTTCTCCGGCGTGCCAACCTCGATGGCGTCGATCTCGGCCGCGCGACATTGTGGAAGACCGACCTTCGCGAGGCGACGTACCCGGACTTCGCCTTTCGTCCCGAGCAGGACATTCTGCACTCGCAAACCGAGCGGACGCTCGAGGGTCGTGTCTCTCTGCGGGAGTTCCTCGCGATCGTCAGCGAGCTCGGGGGGACCGACTACGTGCTCCCGGGAACCGCGAGCGGCCCCAAGATCCTCATCCCGGAGGACATTCGGGAAAACCCCGCCGAGAACTTGGCTGCGGTGGTCCGGGAACTGGGGCTTCGGGTCGTGCCTCGCGTCGGCCCCACCGGCTCGGTGCTGCATTACGAAGTGGTTCAGTAGACGAGGTTTCCGCTGGCATTCGGATCGACCTTGCCCAGAATGGGGCGACCGGGCGCAGCTCTGGAACGACGACGCGGTCGGGGAACGGCGTCGGGTGATCCGTGCGTAGTGGGCTGCCGCGAGTCGCGCCCGAGGGGGAAGCCGCGACGCTGGGCCTCGCGTCCGGTGCGCGAGGAGGGGAGACCGGCAGTGATCGCGTCGAGAATCTGTAGCCTGACGGAGATCCTGGATTCCTACAGAGATCGCTTCGTCTTGTTGGACACCTGCCGGTTCGACGAGGTCGGACGCCTGACTCATGGTCGCGTGCTCGAGAACTCTCCTGATCGAGATGTCGTGTACAACGCCCTGAGAACCCACCCCAACAGCGTGATCATCTTTGCCGGTCCCGACGCGGGCGAGCTCGAGGGCGCCTTCCTGGACTCCGGAATGGCCTGGGCGTCTCAGGACTGACCCGCACCGAGATCCCGCGAGCTTCCGTGTCTCGGCCGAGGCGCGCCCCGTTTCCTTTGCGCCCGGCGGTCCTCGCGGCGGCGCACTAACTCCTTGTGCCCGTTCGAGAAAACGCACTCCCCCCGTTGATCGGTCGTGGGGGCTGTGTTAACTTATTTTGGCTGTAAACCTCAAGGCGAGCGTGACCTAGGGCCGATAGAGAGAACGGTCCGGGAGATCGGGGTCGAGAAGAGGCCCGTTCAGGTGATCCCGGATTCGTCTCGAGCGCTCGCCGGCAAGTGTGTGCGGCATTTCGGACGAGGAAACCGACCCTGATGGAAGGACGGCCATGCGCACGATCACGAAGCGTGACTTGGTCCAACTGATCGCCGAGAAGACGAACGTTCAGCAACAAAAGGCGAAGGAGGTCATCCAAGGCTTCCTCGACGAGATCATCACTGAGCTCGCCAACGGTAATCGCCTGGAGTTTCGCGACTTCGGCGTGTTCGAGCCACGCAAGAAGGCTCCGCGCTTGGCGCGCAATCCCCGAACGGGCGAGAAGATCCAGGTGCCGAACAAGGTGACCGTCAAGTTCAAGGCGGGACGCCTGATGAAAGAGAAGCTCCAGGATGCGGAGGTGAGCGAGTCGGACAACGAGTCGCAAGCCGCCAGCTGATTGCGCGCGTCGAGTCGTGGGATCCCCTGAGGGATCGCCGCGAGATCACGGAAGTCGTTCCTCGTCGGCTTCTCGGTCGCAAACCGCGGCCGAGAAGCCTCGCCGTTTCTTCGGGCGGTGAGTCGCGAACGACTCGCTTCTCGGATCCATCGTTCAAGTTCGACGGTGATCCTCCGATCATCCCAATGCTCACCACCGCAGATCCCAACTGGGGCTGGCGGACGCGGAGGAAAGGGACAAGGAGACGCGCATGACGCCGAACGAACCTTCTGACCATCGCCAGTCCGCGCCCGTATCGTCGTCCCGATTCCTCTCCGGTCGTTCGGTTCTCGTCACGGGCGGAACTGGGACGATCGGCTCCGAGATCGTTCGTCAGGTTCTGGGTCACCAACCACGAGTGCTTCGAGTTTTCAGCCGTGACGAGACGCGACAAGTCGAGCTCCGTGAGGAGCTCGGTGATCGGCCCTGCCTCCGTTTCCTCATCGGTGACATCCGCGATCGGGCTCGGCTCGACACCGCGCTCGAGGGCATTGAAGTCGTGTTCCACGCCGCAGCCCTGAAGCACGTCCCCGCGTGTGAGTACAACCCGTTCGAGGCAGTTCAGACGAATGTCGTCGGGACGCAGAATCTCCTCCAGGCGTGTCGGGAAACGGGCGTCGAACGATTCGTGTACATCTCCACGGACAAGGCGGTCAACCCGACCAACACCATGGGGGCGACGAAGCTCTTGGCGGAGAATCTGGTCCGGGCGACGCAAGAGTTCAGTCCATCCCTCTTGCTCAGCACCGTGCGATTCGGAAACGTCCTCGGCAGTCGCGGCTCGTTGCTGCCGGTTCTGTCGCAGCGTATCGATAGCGAGAGCCGCGTCGGAGTCACCTCGACCGAGATGACGCGGTTCATGATGACGATCCGGGACGCCGTCTCACTTGTCTTGGAGTCCGCTCGGGCGAGTTCCGGAGGAGAAACGTGCATTCTCCGCATGCCGGCGCTCCGCGTCATCGATCTCGTCGAGGTCTTCGTCGAGGAATACTGCTCGGTTCGCGGGAGGGACCCGCGCGATGTCGAAATCGTCGAGACGGGAATCCGTCCCGGCGAGAAGCTCCACGAGGAACTTCTGACGCTCTCCGAGTATGCCAGAGTCATCCGTCGGGACGAGACCTATGTCGTCCAGCCACCCGCACGGCTCGGAACTCGCATCGAGGTGGCGACACCATCGGAGCTACCCGACGAGTTCCACTCGGCGCGAGCCCCGCTGCTCGGACGCGATGCGATTCGCAACCTGATTCAACGTTCGGGGATCCTGGAGACTCACCGACAACTCGAGGAAGAGCGCGCATGAACCGGTGGCGCATTCCGCTCTCGAGACCCGACATCGACGACCAGGACCGAGCGGCGGTGGCGGCCGTTCTCGAGCGGGACATACTGAGTCTCGGTGAGGAGGCCCTCGGGTTCGAGCACGAGTTCGAGACGTTCCTCGAGCAGCGGTGCTCGGCGGCCTGCGTGTCGAACGGAACCGCGGGGCTCTTCCTCGCTCTGCGAGCGCTCGGTATCGACCGAGGCGAGGTGCTGACGCCCTCCTACGGTTTCGTCGGGACGGCACACGCGATCCGCCTCGCGGGAGCAGAGCCGAGGTTCTGCGAGGTCGACCCGGAGACGATGGTCGTGTCGGTCGACACCCTCGATGAAGCGTGGAGCGATCGAGTGACAGCGGTGATCCCGGTTCACATCTTCGGTACGCCGCCACCGATGCCGGAGATCGTGGAGTGGGCGGCGGACCGTGGGGTCCCGGTCATCGAGGACGCTTGCGAGGCCATCGGTGGACGCTGTTCCGGTGCGCCCTGCGGTACCCACGGGGATGCCGGCGTGTTCGCCTTCTATCCGAACAAGCAAATGACGACCGGTGAGGGTGGGATGGTGGTCGCAAGGGATCCGGAGATCACGGCTCGGGTCCGCTGCCTTCGGAACCAGGGCCGCGGTGATGGCGAGTTCGAGTTCGTCGCCGAGGGGTTCAATTTCAGGCTCTGTGAGCTGCAGGCCGCACTGGGCCGTTCGCAACTCCGCCGGTTGCCGAGCTTCCTCTCACAGCGAGAGCGTGTCGCTGGG
>JAGQRC010000363.1 GCA_020425835.1 Planctomycetota bacterium
GATTCGAGGATCGACAATACGTGCGCGGATGCGCTGTACGCGATGTCCACGCTCGAGAACGTCGTTCCGACCGGACCACGAAGCAGACTTCCTTGCGGCGGAGGCAGCACGAAGAAGTCGAATCGAGTCGACTCCGACAGACCGTCCGCCCGACCCAGTCGACCTCGGTAGTAACCGTAATCGAGCTCGGAGGTGGTGAAAGGGCTCGTCGTGGCGGTCGTCGAGAGCACAGCCGACCCACCTTCGATCTCGACCGACATCGGTGTCGCCAGATGATCGTCCCAGTGGATCTCGAAGATCCTGGGATTGGCGGACGACGGAGTCACGCCCTCGATCTCGGGCTGCTCCTCGGGAGCGTCGATCACGACTCGACCGTGAAGTGGAGCACTCCTTCCTCCGCCTTCGATCGCGAACGCAGCGACGTGTCGAACACCGAGGGCCAGATCGGAGGTGGTGAAGCCCGTCGGTGAGTACGGAAGGACCTCGGAGAACTCGCCGTCGATCCATACCTCCCACGACTGTGGAGGAACACCCGACTCGATCGTCGGCACCCAATGGACCGTTGACGGAACCCCAGGATCCACGGTCGGTGTCAGCCAACCCGTCACGGTCGAGGTCGGCGGGTACACGACGACTTCGCTCACCAGGAACGGGACACCGTTCCGATGGCCGAGGACGTCGACACGGCGCTCGTCGCCCGGGCTGAGACTCCCGACGGCTGTCGACGCGAGCGAGACGGTTGCAGAAGCTTCGAGCACGGCTACCCATGTTTCCTCGACGAGGACCGTGACGCCATCAATGTCACTCGGGAAGCTGATCGAAATGTCGGTTCCATCGCGGGAGATCGAGACGTTCGCTCCGAAACGGTTCGGATCGATGGACACCACGGTTCCGATGTCACCGTCACCCGGTTGAACGGCAACGGAGAGCGCAGTGCGATAGAGGTTGAGTACTTGCACCCCGTCTCGATACTGGAAGAGATCCGCGGCGGAGTACGAACCGCTCTGGACCAGAGCGCTTCCGGGACTCAAGGAGAACACTCCATTGCTGACCTGGCCGAGTTGCTGGCTGTGGCGCAGGTCCAGGCTCAGGGCGTCAATGTCGTCGCCCTCACCCAGATCGAGGTCGCCGGAAGGTACGAAAACATGGATGGTTCCCGATGGGTCGAGCCGCAGTATGTCGGCGGGATGATACGTGGTGGCACCGATCCGGGTCGTCTGGTCGATCGAGAAGTAGATGTCATTCGCATTCGAGTAGGAACGGAGGTCGAATCCTCGAAGCTTGGAGGGCAGTCCCCTCGGACTTCCGGTGGCCCCACCGGTGAGTCCGTGATGGGCGGTCGGGAGGATCCAATTCGCGTTACCCGGGAGATTGGCGCTGTTCTCCTCGAGCACCTTCGCCGCGGCCCCGAGATTGGGGCCGAGTGCTGGAATGTTGTCGACCATGTAGAGGTCCGCTTCGTAGTCACTCTGCTTCTCGTAGAACGCTTCGTTGTACGGATAGACTTCGGGTCCATCGGGTGTGGTGGACCGGAGCCCGAAGATCAGTTTTCCATGCGGGTCATCGAGATCGAAGGCATCGAGTCCGTAGCTGAGTGCGTCGGCTTCGACCGGGGGATCGGCGTTGACCAACGCGAGGTGCAAGCGGTCGGTGACCGCGGTGACCAGCCCGTTCTCCGGGTTCCACGTGTAGATGCGGTTCGGCCCCACGTACTCCGGCGAGTTTGGGTCGAGGAGGAACGAGTACAGATCGGCGCAAGCCACACCGGTCCCCCAGGTCCAGACCAGGGCTGCCACCAACGCCCATCGCGCTGGGCCGCACAGGTGCTTGTCGAGAACTCGGTCGGTCATGGTCGCTTCCTTTGAACTTCTCTTTGTGAGACCGAGCCACCGAGGACTCGATCGCCGCGACGGCTTGACGAGGAGGTCCCGAGCGTACTGGGTCTGCCCACCGTTGGAATGGCGGCTTTCCGCAAGGACCTCAGACTGTCAGAATCCTGGGCACGCCCACTCGCCAACTGCCCCGTAGCGCCAGAGGACTCCACCCGTGACTGCCGCCCCCCAACCCGCCGATGACGACTCCCCCAACCGTTCAAGGTCGCTGTCTCCTTACGATCTCCGCACCCTGACCCACGTGGAGTTCGACGGTTCGTCGGCCACTTCCTCGGGATCGACACCACCCGGACCTTCCGAAGCGAGATTTGTGATCGGCGCCCCCGAGGAGCGGTACCAGATCCTCGGCTTCATCGGGGAGGGCGGTATGGGAGAGGTCTTTCGTGCCACGGATCGGCTGCTCGGTCGGGAGGTCGCGATCAAGTACCTCAAGACATCGACCGAGCCTGAAGCCAAGCGATTGAGGGGCTTCTGGGACGAGGTCTCGACGGCCGGACTCCTCGACCATCCGAACATCCCACCCGTGTTCGATGTCGGGCTCGATGCGCAGTCCCGACTGTTCTACGTGATGAAGCTCATCCGAGGCGTGAGCCTTCGGGAACACCTGCAATCCGAGCGCCCCCCGCTGCTCTCCGCATTGTCGTTGTTCACTCAGGTCTGCGCGGCTGTCGAGTTCGCGCACTCCCGAGGGATCCTCCACCTCGATCTGAAGCCGGACAACGTGATGGTCGGGGCGTATGGCGAGGTGTATCTCGTCGACTGGGGGCTCTCCCGGCGCAGTCTTCCGGACGGGAGAACCGGAGGCCCCCACCCGATCCGGGGAACCCCGGCCTACATGTCTCCGGAGCAGTCCCGACGCGACGCGATACCGACGGAGCAGAGCGACGTCTTCTCCTTGGGTGTGCTGCTGTACGAGCTGACAACACGACGACATCCTTTTCTGGGCACGGACAGCCCCGACTCGGGAACGATCCTCGACCGCATCCGTCTGGGCCAGTTCCTCAGATCGCCGTCTTGGCGGGACCTGCCGCTCGACCTTCGTGAGGTGATTCGGGCCGCACTCGAGCCGGATCCGAGGCGCCGCACGTCGTCTGTCGAGGAGTTGGGCCGGCAGGTTCGAGGTGTCCTGAGTGGAGCGCGCGAGCGTGAGCGGAAGGCGCGACTCGCGCGGCAGTCCTTCGAACAGGCGCTCGCGGAGATCGCGGCGAGTCGATCCACCGTGAGTCGACTGCGAGATCTCGAGGCTCGGGTCCAGAGTGAAGAGCCACAGAGCTGGGAGCCGGTGGAACGGAAGCGCGGGTTCTGGGCGCTCGAGGACGAGCTCGAACACGTTCGATCCCTCTTGGACGGGCAGAACGAGCGGGCACTGGATCGACTCCGTGAGGCGCACGACCTCGCCCCTCACGACGATGAGATCCGAGGTCGACTGACCCAATCCACCATCGATCGGTTCCGCGAGGCCGAGACCGAGGGACGGACCTACGAGGTTCGGGTGATCGAGGCCGATCTCCGACGTATCGGTGGGCCGCGCGTCCGCCGATTCCTACAGGGCGACGGACACCTCGCCCTTCTCTGCGATCCCATGCCTTCACGTGCAGTTCTCTATACGCTCACCGAGGAAGACCGACGGCTCGTCCCCACTTCGGGACACGACGTCACGGGGTCCCTCACCGGTATGGACCTACCGATGGGTCGCTACTGGATTCGTTGCGAGCACGAAGGCATGGTACCGATCGAGGCCCCGATCCTCATTCCGCGCGAGCAAGAGGTCGAACTCCAATGGCGGTTTCGAACTCGAGAGGCGGTGGGTCCGGACTTCGTTCGTGTCCCACCATCGACATTCGTCATGGGCGGTGACGACCGGACGTTCATGTCGGTGCCACGCCAAGAACCTTGGGTGGGAGATTTCTGTATCGCGCGGTTCCCGGTGACCTGGGCAGAGTATCTCACGTACCTCGAGGACCTCGCGGACCGCGACCCCGAGAGCCTGCGCCGCCAGCTCCCGGCGACGCTATCCGATGGTCAGAGAACTTGGTTCATCGATGACCAAGGACGACCTCGCTGCGCGAGGGAGCCTTCCGTTGCGCTGGCGAGAAGCCGCTGGCCCGTGTTCGATGTCAACTACCGTCAAGTACTGGCCTACGTCGATTGGCGATCTCGTCGCGATGATCGCCGCTATGCTCTTCCCACGGACGAGGAGTGGGAGAAAGCCGCTCGCGGTGTCGACGCGAGAGTGTTCCCATGGGGGAACCACTATGACGCCACGTTCTGCAAGAACTCCGGATCGACCGAGCACGCGACCCAGCCCGAGCCCGTGGGGACCTACGAGAACGACTGCTCACCCTACGGTGTTCGCGACCTCGCGGGAGGGATTCGCGAGTGGTGTTCCTCGTGGTTCAGCGAGCAGAACAACTTCCGTCTCGTGCGCGGTGGGTCGTGGAACTTCGGTGAGATCGGGGCACATGCGGCATACAGACTGGGCTGCACTCCCGAGGTCTCCTACCCCTTCATCGGCTTCCGCCTCGTCCACCACTACGAGCGGTGGATCGGGGATCCCGACTGATCACTCTTGGACGCACATGAATGGCGTAGAGCGTTCAAACGCTCGATCGCCTCGGCGATGGAGGACCGCCGTCCCCGCGCGAGGCGAGGACGGCGGTTGGATCGCGGTCAACGGTTGGGTGCTGCACCGCTGTCCGCTCTCAGAGGTGACTCGTTCTCGACTTCAGCAACCCTCCTGATCGCAACCGAGAGCCAGGTCCGAGTCCGCACCGGAGGTGCCGCAGCTCGGGAACGGAGCCGCCGGTGGCGACCCCGACTGGAACAGGTAGCTCAACAGGTAGATCGCGTCGGCGACGTCGACCGCGCCATCGAAGTTGATGTCGCCGGTCGCGAAACAACTCGG
>JAGQRC010000364.1 GCA_020425835.1 Planctomycetota bacterium
AACGCTGGCCGATCTCGCTCGCGACACCTTCACCGCGCTGCGTGACGGGACCCCACTCTCCTCCCGCGGCGATGTCGACTCCGCCCCTCGATCCGTCGTCGTCTCGTGGACCAACGGGGCCGCTCCGGCGATCAGTGTGCTCGACTCGGGGTCCGGGGTCGCCGGAGCGATCGCGTCGGCGATCGATCGACTTCGGCCTTCCGTTCAACCCGATCTCACGTGGGGAGTGGCGATCGATGTAATCACGCGAGTCGAACCGATCGAGCCCGGGACCGCAGTCCGGCTCGGTACCGGCGACGGCCTTGCGTTCGGTGATGGCGAACTCGTTCTCCTTCCGGCCCAGCTCACCGCACGCGGATGGATCGGACCCGGCCGAGTCTTCGCGCCTCCGGCGCTCGACCGCACCTACTCGCGACCGACACACCGCTTCTCGAGCGTCACCGCGGTCTCCAGTGGCGGGAACGGGATCCCGTTCGAGAACGGACACCCCGCGACGGACGTCGGGATCCGCTCCACTCCGGAAATCCTGAACGAGTCGCTCGACCGCGCTACGGCGTACCTGAGCAGCATCGTCGACGAGGTCGGTCGGTTCATCTACCACGTCGACACCGCCACCGGTCAGATGGAGCCGTCCTACAACCTCGCTCGTCATGCCGGAACACTCGAGCAGCTCCTCCAGCTCCACGCTCGGAACCCCAGCGATCGCACTCGCATCGCCAGCGAAAGAGCGCTGGCCCTACTTCTCGAACAGAGAATCACGGTGTCGACATCGGCAGGACAACGGCTCGAGGTGGTCGCCGAGGATGGCCAGATCCGACTCTCCGCGGTCGCACTGGCTATCCTCGCCTGCCTCCGCGCCGCCGAGGTGCTCGAGCTCCGCGAAGCGCTCGACGCCGCGCGCGACATGGCGAGTTACCTGGTGAGCCTCCAACACGAAGACGGTCGATACGAGCCCCACGTCGCTACCGTCGGCGGCGTCGCGCTCCCCGGAGTCTCCCCGTACGCACCGGGGGAAGCGGACCTCGCACTGATCCGGCTCCACGCCGCCACTCGGGAACCTCGTTGGCGCGACGCCGCGCTCCGCAACATCGACTACCTGATTCGAGTGCGGGATGCCGATGACGCGGAGCCTCCACACGATCACTGGTTGATGTACGCGATCGACGCGCTCTACTCCGATCCCGACTCCGGGTCCGTCCCGCCCCCGCATCTCCAGAAGGCGGAGCAGATCGCCCTGTCGATCATCGAATCGCAGATCCGCGAGCCGGGGCTCGAGAGCGGCGGCTGGCCGGCGCCGGGAGGGGTCCGCACCGCCCCGGTCGCGACACGGGCGGAAGCACTGTTCGCGGGTCACCGACTGTTCGCCGCGATGGGTCTCGCCGACCTGGCGAAGGCGACGAGCGACGCCGGTCGTCGCGCGGTCGAGTACCTGCTTCGCGTTCAGATTCGTCCCGAGACCGCGATCCATCGGCGCGTTCCGCGCAGCTTCGTGGGAGGGTTCCCCTCATCGCTCGATGCCGATGACGTCCGGATCGACTTCGTGCAGCACGCGGCGGCCGCGATCCAGGCGCTCCAGCACACGCTCCCCTGAGTCGCGTCAATGGGTCTGCGGGAGCCCACGGAATCTCCGGATGGCCGAGACCTCGTCCGGGATTGCGGCTACGATCCGGCGGCTCTTCCGCGACCGACCCGGCGATCGGTCGCCGCCTTCGCTCCGTCAGGGATCCTTCGCGTGAACGACGACCCACTGCCCCTTCCCGAGATCGACGGCTACCGGCTGGAGCGCTGCGGAGCGCGTGCGGTCTACGTTCGTCCGGAGCATCATGACGCGGTCGCCGCCCTCGGTTTCCTGGATGGCGAGCCCCGGAGCGAGCCGGTCGATCGGCGGGGTGGGCGGGTCGTGTATCCGATCTACCCGCTGACGCCGGACGCTCGGGTCATCTGGAAACACTGCCGACGGGGAGGCTGGGCCGAGCCGATTCTCGACGACCGCCACTTCGACGTGACGCGGTTCGTGCGCGAGCTCGAGCTGAACGACGCGGTTCGACGGGCGGGACTCCCGGTCGCGGAGATCATCGCGTTGGCCGTCGCGCGCGGGCGAACCGCTTGGCGCGTCGAAATGCTGACCCGAGTGATCGACGGTGCGCGCGATCTGGCCGATGCCCTCCGTTCCACATCACCCGACGATGAGCTTCGAGTCGAGCTCGCAGAGGCGGTCGCCACACTGCTCCGTCGCTTCCACGGCGCCGGTTTCCGACACGGCGACCTGAACGTGAAGAACGTTCTCTGGCGGCGCACGAACTCCGGCACGATCGAGGTCACGTTGATCGATCTCGATCCGGGACGACGGGATCGCGGCAGTGAGACCCCACGACACGAGAACCTGCTGCGGCTGTGGCGCTCGGTCGTCAAGGGTGAGTGGGCGGGGCGCTGGGTGCTGAGCGACCGCACCCTGCTCCGGTTCCTCCACACCTACTTCCGCGGCGACCGCGCAGCCATGGAGGAGTTTCGTCGGCGCGCGGGTCGAGCCCGCCGGCTCGCCCCCCTGCGCTACGGTTGGCGGCGAGGCGGTCGACGCGACGCCGCGCCCACCGACCGCGCCCCACGAGCCGAGAAGGATCGAGGCGGATCGTGAACCCGTCGAACGAGGACGCCGTCCCGCGCGCCTCCAACGAGCGCCCCCTACGGATCGGCGCGCTCCGCTATCTCAACGCGAGGCCCCTCGTCGTCGGCCTCGATCGCCACGAAGGTGTCGAGGTGACCTACGAGATCCCGAGTCTGCTCGCGCGGGACCTGCGGGCCGGTCGCTTCGACTTGGCGCTGGTGCCCCAGGTCGAGGCGACGCGAGATCCGCGCTATCGCATCGTGCGCGGTCCGTGCGTGTCGTGCGATGGACCCGTCGACTCCATCCTGCTGTTCTCGACGCAGAGCTTCGCCGCGATCCGTCGCGTCGGCGTGGATCTCTCGAGCAACACCAGTGTCGAGCTGCTCCGGGCGCTGTTCCATCTTCGAGGGCTCGCCATCCCCGAGCTCATCGAGGTTCCCCCTCGACTCGACCCCCTCCGCCATCGCGGAGACCTCGAGCTCGACGCGATCCTCCTCATCGGTGACCGAGCGCTCGCCGAGGATCACGGGGAGTTCCCGCGCTTCGACCTCGGGGCGATCTGGAAGGAGGAGACCGACCTGCCCTTCGTCTTCGCGGTGTGGATCGGACGCGACGATACGCCGACCGCGGCGGTCGATCTCGCGCTCCGCACGCTCGAGGAGAACCTCCCGGACCGCGCCGCGCTCGCCGAGGAGTTCTGTCGGGAGCATCCGGACGTCATCGACGTGCGCGGCGCCCACCGCTACCTCCGTGAGACGATCCGTTACGAGCTCGGTCCCCGCGAGCTCGAGGCGCTCCTCTTGTTCCATCGTATCCGGGCGGAGATGGGGTCGGTCGACCCGGAGTGGCAGCCGGCATTCTTCGAGGAGTCGCGAGAGTGATCCCGATCACGGCGACCGTCATCACCTTCAACGAGGAAACGAACATCCGCGCCTGCCTCGAGAGCGTGTCCTGGGTCGACCACATCGTGGTGATCGACTCCGGATCGTCCGATCGCACGACCGAGATCGCTCGCGAGTTCACGGCCAACGTGATCGTCACCGACTGGCCGGGCCACGTCGCCCAGAAGAACCGCGCGATCGATCATTCGCCGACCGACTGGATCTTCTCGCTCGACGCCGACGAGCGGTGCACGCCGGAGTTGCGACGGGAGATCGAGCGGGTCGCGCGCGACGGGGAGCCGAGTCGACGCGGATACTCCGTGCGTCGGAAGACCCGGTACCTCGGCCGCTGGATCCTGCACGGCGGCTGGTACCCCGATCGCAAGGTCCGCTTCTTCGACCGCCGGGCGGCACGGTGGGGTGGTGTCGACCCCCACGATCACATCGACATCGACGAACCGGTCGAGGCGCTCGACGCGGACCTCCTCCACTTCACGTATCGCGACGTGCGACACCACCTGAACGTCATCGACTTCTTCACCGACATCGCCGCCCGTCAGAAGGATCTCCGCGGGAAGGCGCATCCGATTCTCGGCATGCTCGTTCGGCCCCCGGTGAAATTCGCCCGCATGTACTGGTGGAAGCGCGGCTACCGCGATGGCTTCGCCGGCTTCGTGATCGCGGTGCTCGGGGCGTACTACGTCTTCCTCAAGGACGCGAAGCTCTGGGAGCGTCGTCGCCTTCGAGCTCGCGGACTCGACCCGGACGCGGCGGATCGATTCGCACGGGGACCGGAGTGGCGCGCGCCGCGCGCGAACCTCGGAGTCGATGGCGCGCTCGAAGCCGCCGACGAATCGAGGACCCCGTGAAGGTCTTCCACCTGTTCTCGAACCACAAGTACACCGGTCCGGCGGATCCGGCGTTGGTGACGGCAGCAGCGCTCCAGGCCGAGGGTGTCGACGTCACGCTCTTCGCCGGTCGGAACCCGAGAACCGCTGGAGACGGCACTGACCCACAGGAGGCCGATCGAGAGGACGCCAATGGCGTGCGCGCTCGCGCGGCGTGCCGCGGGATCCGGGTCGACCGACGGCTCTCGCTGCTGAAGCACGGCAAACCGATCGCGCTCCTGCGCGACATCCGTGCCCTGCGATCCATCCTCCGCGACGCACGTCCCGACGTGGTCCACACCCATCTGCCGAACGACCACCTGATCGCCAGCGTCGCTGCTCGGGGCAGCATCCCCGTCGTTCGGACCATCTACGACGCCGAGGTGCCGAGGGGCTTCCGCGCACGGACGGCGATGG